>DAISZI010000341.1:0-1739 GCA_036824885.1 Oligoflexia bacterium | reverse complement strand
TAAAGCTTTTCCTTCTAAGGATCCAAAATTTTTTAAAAATGCCTCAGCAACTTTGTGACGATTGAGTATAACGGATGATCCATGATTACAAACGGATAACCCATCATTACAAATGGAAATTTTTCCCCAATCTGTGGATACCCATAAACGAGATGAATCTTCATTTTTAAATTCTTCAATCCATTCATTTTTTAACCGTGATTCTTCGCGATCACCAGAATCCCGATCTGCTACTTTTAAATAATCAAAATTCAGACTATCAAAAGCTTGCAAATCTTTTCGCGCTAAGAAAGCTCCTTCATCATCATAAACATGTATGGCAGGTTCTCGAGCACAACCTAAAATCAAAAAAAGAAAAAAACTTGCAAACTTCACAAATCAACCTACATGATTTAAAAAATCATCTGAAAAAAAAAGCCACGCATGATACTCATGCCTGAAAAAATACTAAAATTAGCACATTTTACACGAAAATACCTGAAGAGTCAATAAAAAACCCAAAAACTAAACTCAATTAATTTTAAAACCTCAACACACCCCATTCACAGCATTTCTGAACCTCTGACTTCCCCCCAGGAAAAACGCCTGTTCAGACACCAAACCTCACCTGCTTTCCTCAAGACGCTGATCAACAGGAGGGGGATCTGAAGTTTTCTGGCAATAAAAAGAAAGAAAGAAACAAACAAACAAGAACCCTCGCCTTATATCACTCAAGCTTCAAATTTTTTTGTAATTATTTGATTTTAAAAGGATTAAATAAAATGCTGAGTTTTAAAAAAAATCAATAACTTCAATATTTTGCATAAATTTCAGGAAAAAACTTGAAACTCGAGTATCACACACAAGCAACCCACGCTTTCTTAGCAGTACCCTTCCGTACCCTCATGAAGATTTCAGAGTCCATTTTATAATAATTTCGGAATCTCATTTGACTCACCTTCCTCCTTCAAATAATACACTCTTTCAAAAGAGAATCCATTTGAAGAATCGTAGAAATGCTACAATCCACTCAAAAGAAAAGAGCCTCGAAGCTTAAGGCATAAAAACAAGCCACCTCCCGAAAAACTATACCTCAAAAGCGAGCATCAGAGAAAAAACTCGACCTCCGGTCCTCAGTCTCCTCTTTGAGCAAGTAATCCTTCGATTACTGACCCATGGGTCTTCCGCAACCCTCTCTTCTTGAATCAATCTTTATGATAGAATAAATAAGTTAGAATGAACTTTTGAGACCTAAAGGCATCCCCATGAGAAAGAACCTCAACCTTATGCGCATTATCCTCTTCATGCTCTCAGCAGAAGCTCACTGCCAAGGGTATGATGCAGTGTACACCTGGGCTCCTCACGCATACGTCAATCCCACAATAGCACTTCCTAAAGTCGATATAGGACCTGCCGATCTTTCGACAGGCCACACAAGAGCTAATGAGATTCGATCGCTTTTAGGAGGCTATTTGCTGGATAAAATTTCCACAATTGAACAAGTCCAAGACGACGCAGAAACACTTAAGCCAAGCAATAGATACGCCCATTACCTGAACATCAAACCGATGATCACCCATTATTGCACGAGTGAAGAGAATCAAGTTTTCGATACCACTGACTTAAGTGATGAGGGAGCTGATAAACTCAACCGATGCGCCGAACGAGCAATACGTTTCGAAGCACCTCTCTTACGGAAAATCAAAACAGCTATCTATCGAAGCGATCAAGAGCAAGCTTTCTTAAAATGCACTGTTTAC
>DAISZI010000077.1:0-7349 GCA_036824885.1 Oligoflexia bacterium | reverse complement strand
GGAATACCCGTAAATTGCTCCGCCACAAAAAAAGGCTGAGATAAAAAACGCTGAATCTTTCGTGCTCGAGAAACCACAAGCTTATCCGTTTCCGAAAGCTCATCCATACCTAAAATCGCAATGATATCTTGAAGCTCTTTATAACGCTGTAAAATTTCCTGTACTTGACGCGCTACACGGTAATGCTCCTCTCCCACAATATGAGGATCCAAAACACGCGATGTCGAAGCCAAAGGATCTACTGCAGGATAAATGCCCAATTCTGCTATCTGCCTGGAAAGATTAGTCGTTGCATCCAAATGTGCAAATGTCGTTGCAGGTGCAGGATCGGTATAATCGTCTGCAGGCACATAAATCGCCTGAATGGACGTAATAGAACCCTTATTCGTTGAAGTAATTCTCTCCTGAAGCTCTCCCATCTCGGTAGCTAAATTAGGCTGATAACCCACTGCAGAAGGAATTCTACCTAATAAAGCGGACACCTCAGATCCCGCTTGAGTAAACCGAAAAATATTATCAATAAACAAAAGAACATCTTGATTCTCTTCATCTCGAAAATACTCAGCTACACTCAGTGCGGACAAACCCACACGTGCACGCGCTCCCGGTGGCTCATTCATCTGACCATAAATCAAGGCAGTTTTATTTAGAACTCCAGACTCCTTCATTTCCATCCAAAGATCATTGCCTTCTCGGGTTCGCTCTCCCACTCCTGCAAAAACAGAATACCCACCGTGATGAGTCGCAATATTATTGATCAATTCCATGATTAAAACAGTCTTCCCTACACCCGCTCCTCCAAAAAGACCAATTTTGCCTCCACGAGCATAAGGAGCAAGCAAATCCACCACTTTAATGCCCGTAAAAAAAGGCTGAGTGCTCACCGACTGCTCCTCAAAAGAAGGTGCAGCACGATGAATCGGGTAATATTTTTTTGCGTCTACAGGACCTGCCTCATCCACCGGCTCTCCCACCACATTCAAAATACGCCCTAAAGTCACCTTGCCCACAGGCATTTGAATCTGCTGTCCCGTCGCTTGCACCGACTGACCTCGCATCAAACCCTCCGTGCTCTCCATCGCAACGCAACGCACCGTATTTTCACCTAAATGCTGAGCGACCTCCAAAACAACATTCCAAGGCTTATCATTCAAAGAAGCATTTGAAACCCGAAGCGCGTGGTAAATGAGAGGAAGCTTCCCCGGTAAAAACTCCACATCTACAATAGGACCGATCACCTGCTTAATACGACCATTGCTTTCTACTTTTTCTGCTAACATGCCTTCTCCTTACAAAATCTCATTTTTTCTGAGACTCACTTCCAGCAATAATCTCCAAAAGCTCCTTGGTAATACCCGCTTGCCTTTGTTTATTGTACTGCAAAGTTAATTCACGAATCATCTCTCCTGCATTACGAGTTGCACTTTCCATCGCAGACATCCGAGCTCCATGCTCCCCTGCTTGAGATTCCAACAAAATACGAAAAAGCTGAATCGCAAAACTCTTAGAAACCAAAGTTTCCAACATAGTTAATGGATCTGGTTTTACTAAATACAGTTGACTGTGCGTAAACTCCTGATGGGATGAGCGCCGCTTAAAAATACGAGGAAGTGGCAAAAAAGTCTCCACTACCGGTTTTTGCGTCATCACATTCTTAAACTCGTTATAAATGATTTTAACTTGATCTACTTGGTGAGTTAAATAAAGATTGATTAAATAATCAGCAATCCGCTTAGCCTCAGAAAACGTAACTTTTGAGTTCATATGTACCAAGTCATCCCAAACTGAAACCTTGTCCTTAAAGTACACGTACCCTTTGTTTCCCAAAAAAGCCATTCTGGCTCTAGAATGATCCACATCTGTAAGCAACCGCTGAGCAAACCGAATCACAGAACTATTAAAACCACCACAAAGCCCCCGATCAGATGTCACCAGTAAAAAAAAAACTTTCTCCGTGGCTGGTAACGGCGTTAAACCAAGTAAAGATTTCACACGCAAAAAATCAGGCTTTTTTTGATCCAAGTCTAAATCTTCCCATTGCAGTACCAAAACCTGAATTAACTCATGAAGCTCTAAAGCATAAGGCTTTTGATGAGCAATGGCATCCTGCGCGCGCCTGAGCTTAGCAGCAGAAACCATCTTCATCGCTTGCGTGGTTTGCTGAGTATTTCTAATCGAAACAATGCGATTTTTTAAATCTTTGATGCTTGGCATCTCATCTCGCTTCTAAAAATTACAAATCCTGAAAAAAAGAACCAAACTGGTTCAAAAGCTCCATCAAATGGGATTCCAATGCATCATCAATTTTACCCATCTGAACGATCTTCTGATAAATTTCAGGATGCTTTTTCAAAAAGTACTGACGAAGCTGCTCTTCGTACTCTTTCAAACGATTCATCGGATAATCATCTAAAAATCCACGGGTCGCTGCAAAAATGATTACCACCTGCTGCTCCACAGGCAACGGAGAATACTGCCCCTGTTTCAAAATCTCAGTCAACCTCTGACCCCGAGCTAATTGTTTTTGCGTGGTGGCATCCAAATCACTTCCAAATTGTGCAAATGCCGCTTTTTCACGATACTGCGCAAGTTCAAGCCTCAAGCTTCCAGCCACTTGCCTCATAGCTTTGATCTGAGCACTTCCTCCTACACGCGAAACAGAAAGCCCCACATTGACCGCAGGACGTACTCCTGCGTAAAAAAGATCCGTTTCCAAAAAAATCTGCCCATCGGTAATAGAAATCACATTCGTTGGAATATAAGCAGAAACATCCCCCGCCTGTGTTTCAATAATCGGAAGCGCTGTCAAAGATCCTCCGCCTCGGGCATCAGAAAGTTTTGCAGCTCGTTCTAATAAACGCGAATGCAAATAAAATACATCCCCAGGATAGGCTTCTCGTCCAGGAGGACGTCTCAATAACAAAGACAACTGACGGTAGGCCTGAGCCTGCTTCGTCAAATCATCGTAAACAATCAAAGCATGCTGCCCACGATCTCGAAACCACTCCCCCATCGTAACTCCAGCATAAGGGGCCAAAAACTGCATAGGAGCTTGCTCCATCGCCGTTGCTGCCACTACAATCGTGTGCTCTAACGCTCCATGAGCCCTCAGCCGATCTACCACCTGTGCAACCGTAGACTGCTTTTGGCCAATGGCAACATAGATACAAAAAACACCCCTGCCTTTTTGATTAATAATAGTATCTAAAGCCAACGCAGTTTTTCCTGTTTGACGATCTCCAATAATCAACTCACGCTGACCTCGACCAATAGGAATCATGGAATCCACTGCTTTTAAACCCGTCTGAAGCGGCTCTTTCACGGACTGCCTCTCCACAATCCCAGGAGCTTTAATCTCAATTTTCCGAGTTTCTTTCGTTTCCAAAGGCCCTTTTCCATCAATAGGTCGACCCAAGGCATTTAAAACACGACCTAATAACGCTTCTCCCACAGGAACCTGCACAATCTCGGAGGTGCGATTCACTGCCGCCCCTTCATAAACGCGAGTATCGTCTCCTAAGATAGCAACCCCAACAGTCTCCTCTTCTAAATTTAAAACAATGCCTTGAACCCCATTGCCAAACTCAACGAGTTCTCCAACCATCACCTTTTCTAGACCGTAAACTTTAGCGACCCCATCTCCTACACTCACCACCATCCCTGTCTCAGAAACATCTAATTTCTGATCCAGCGATAGCTTGGATCGAATGATTTGTGTGATTTCTTCCGGACGAATTTGCATACTTCCCTCAATTCAATGGCTTACGCCTCAAGCTCCCGCAAGCACTCGATTACGCAATTTGCTTAAATAAGAACGCAACGTTTGATCGTAGGTCACTGCGTTCACCGTAACCTTCATCCCAGCAAGTAAGGCAGGATCTACCACTACCTGAAATGCCATTTTATTTCCAAATTTTTGCTCTAAAGACTTTTTTAAGGCTTCAAAATCATCCTTTTCCATCACCCGAGCAACTTCCAACTGAGCACAAACAAACCCAGCTTTCTCTAATCGAATGCGATGAAAAGCTTTTCGAATATCCTCTAAACAATGAAATCGATTTTTTTTAGCTAAGACCTGTAAAAAACGCAAAAACAATGCAGATAATTGGAAATGCTTCCCAAAAACTTCAATGCACAACAACTTCTCTCTCCTACTCGTCAATGGACTTAGAAAAACTTTCTTGGCATCACTCGAAATCGTAAGAAGCTTCCCAAAAAACTCCATTTCTTTTTCTAATTGCTCCTGAAAAGAGAGCCGTTCCTGACCCTCTCTATTTTCTTCTGAAGCCTCGTAAATAGCATGCGCATAGGAAAGTTCCAAACTCACAATGCAATCTCCTGAATTTGATCCAAAAAGCAGTCGGTAGTTCGATGAACTGTATTTTTTTCCTCAAAAATCACCCGAACTCGGTCCAAAACTTCTATCCCATAATCCTTACAAAGATCCGACTTCAAGAGAAAAAATAAACGATCCACAGAATTTTTAGCATCACTGATAACAAGACTTGAAAGACGTTGCGAATCTGCGGTCAGAGCCTGCTTTAAAGAAATCATCTCTTCTTTATTCTGATCACGCATCAAGCTCAACTCGCTTTCAACCCCCTTCAAACGAGACACCACCTCTTCATAGTGCTTTTGTGCTTCTCGAAGTTGCGATTGAACCGACTGAAGCTCGTCGCGAATGTACTCGTGTCTAGTTGAAACCCATGAACGGACAGGAACCCTTAATTTAAAAATCAAAAAAATTAAGAAAATGGAAAAATTGAAAGTAGAAACGAATAGACTATGCATCACGTGTTCCTTGAAATCCAACCATCAAGCACGTGCTGTGCTAAGACCGGAACATCCTTCTCTAAAACCTTCTGAAGCTGTTTTCGCTGACGATCCACAGATTCAACGGCATCCTGCATGAGCTTTTTAGCCTCTTCTTCCGCCAATGCCATCACTCGTGCTTCTTCCTCACGTGCTTCCAATAAAGCAGCTTCGTAATCCTTTTTGGCATTTCTTTTCTCAGAAGATAAAATCCCGTAGTACTGGTCCCACTTTTCCTGTGTTTGAACCCTCAAAAGCTCAGCCGTCTCCCGATCCTTCACCATCCGACTATGACGTATCTCAAACAATTTTAAAAAAGGCTGAAAGTACACACGCGATAAAAATACGGAAAAAAAGAAAATAATTCCAATCTCTATAAAAAACGTGTGGTCTAAACCTAGTTGTCTTAGAAGTGCATCCACGCTCCACTTGCTCCCATCATCTTAACTATCGGATCCAGGAACGTCGCTAACATATCTTTTACTCTGTAGCAAGAATAAAAAACTAAAAGGACTCCGGAGAGGAACTCATCCGACTGCTGCCTTCAAAAATCACACCCTCATCCACACTTAAACTGGGTGTCAAAATCTCACCACGAAAAATCGCAGGCTTATGAATCTCTACACGGTGCCGAGCATGGAGTGTGCCCTGGACCTCTCCACTAATGATGATCGCTCCCGCATCAATTTGAGCCTCCACTCGTGCTCCCTCACTGATGACGAGTACATCAGGAGTATAAATCTCCCCCCGAAATACGCCTCCGATTCTCACCGTGCCATAAAAACAAAGCTTCCCCTCAAACTCACAACCCTGATCAATGACAGCAGTCACTGCAGCATGGGTCACAGGTACCTCTAAAGGAAATAACTTACTCACGGGAAACGCTCGTGTGCATACTTTCAACAATACGGTTCAAATCTTGCTCGCTTGAGTAATGAATCACAATTTTTCCAACCTTAGCATCTCCTTGAACTTGCACACGTGTTGACCAAAAGCGTGTCAACTCCTGAGCTAATTGGTGAAGCCGCTTTTTCAAAGCACTTCCCTGCGTTTCTTTTTCTGAATCTTTCTTTTTTTGAAAAGAACCCACCAATAACTCAGCCTCTCGCACACTGAGTTTCTTCTTAAGAATAGTATTCCTCACTTCCATACGCTGGAAGGGATCCTCCACACTCAAAAGCACCTTCGCATGACCGAAAGAAAGCAGATCTTTTTTCAGATCCTCTAAAATCTCCTCAGGCAATCTCAACAATCTCAGATAATTAGCGACAGTCGTTCTCTCCTTGCCTACCCTCTGAGATACCTCTTCTTGAGTCAATCCAAAATCCTGCACCAACTGAAAATAAGCCAACGCCTCATCCACACAATTCAAATCTTTTCTTTGAATATTCTCAATGAGCGCAAGCTCCAAAGCTTCCTTATCCGTAGACCGACGAATGACAATCGGCACCCGCTTCAACCCAGCAAGTTTTGCCGCCCTCAAACGACGCTCTCCCGCAATAAGCTCAAACCCCTCCTGCGGCCTCTTGCGCACCACTAAAGGCTGAATAATACCACTGCTTTGAATAGACTGCACCAGCTCCTCAAGCTCTACCTGCTGAATATCTCGACGCGGTTGGTACTGATTCGGATGGATATCTTCTAAAACCGCCATGCTAATGCCTAAATGACGATCACGATTTGCCACCCCCTCCTGAAACTCAGGAACTTCAGGCTTTTCTCTGAAAATAGGACTCGAACTAGGATCAGCTTGATTAGCTCCCAATAAGGAAGCCAAACCCTTGCCTAATGCAGATTTCTGAATCACATGCTCCTCCACCCGGCCATCCTTTTTCATGCTTCCAATTGCCTAGCGACGTAAGCAGCTGCAGCAACTTTTTTGGATTGCGGCTTTTGCACAATGACCTGATTCTTGGCCAGAACTTCCTTGGCTAAATTCACATAAGCCAAACAGCCCTTAGAATCGATATCGTACAACAAAATAGGCTTCCCAAAGCTGGAACACTCGCTCAAACGCACGTTTCTGGGAACAACAGTTTCAAAAACCTGATCTCCGAAATGAGACCGCACTTCCTTGACCACTTCATTAGCAAGATTATTACGACCATCATACATCGTAAGCACAATGCCCTCCTTCTGAAGCTTAGGATTGATGCTTTGACGAATCAATGAAACCGTGTGCAATAACTGAGTGAGACCCTCTAAAGCAAAATACTCACATTGAAGCGGTACCAAAAAAGAATCTGCCGCAGTCAACGCATTCACAGTCAAAAGACCCAAAGAGGGAGGACAGTCAATCAAAATAAAGTCAAACTTATAGCGAATCTCCAACAACCCATTCTTCAACTTGCTTTCTCGCGCAAAAGCACCCACCAACTCAATCTCCGCTCCAGCAAGATCACTCGTTGCCGGAACCACAAACAAACAATCCATCTCCGTAGGATACACCACTTGAGAAAAAGGCAACTCCCCAATCAAAGCCTGATAAATGGTACCCTTTAAATCAGAGCGATATAAACCAAAAGCCGAACTTGCAT
>DAISZI010000340.1:290-1745 GCA_036824885.1 Oligoflexia bacterium | reverse complement strand
CATTGCCGCGCTTTTTTATTTCCTGGCATTGAAGACTTTGGAATCACTCCACTTGAAGCTATGGCCTCAGGGGCTCCGGTGATCGCTTACCAAGAAGCAGGAGCTTTAGAAACGGTCCTACCAGAAACGGGTATTTTTTTTGCTCCGCAAACTCAAGAGGCACTCATACAAGCCATCCAAAAAATGGAAGCTCAGCACACAACATTCGATCCCCAAGTCTGTCAAAAACAAGCAAGCAAATTCTCTCGCAAGCACTTTCAAACGACATTCCAAAAAACGATAGAATCTCTTTGGGAAAAACATCAAGAATCAAAGCTTTCATGACTTCTCATCGCAAAACAAACAACATTACGACGCTGTGCGTTATTAAATGCAACCCCACCCCATGATCTGACAGGGCACCAACTCCCGCCCACCTCTGAAGCATCTTCATCAAAAGTTACCCCACCCTTGAAATACCCAAGCACCCTCATTGTAGATGACAGCACCTAAAAAAAGCTTAGTCTCAATCAGCAAAAGACGCTTCCAATAGTCATGCAGAAGAGCCTTACTTCGATCAGAATCAGTGTCCGACAACTTGCTCATGCCCAGAAAACATCCTCTTTTCATGAAAGAAGTAAATCCATAATGAGGGCTGAAAAGAATTTCAAACCTCAACTCCCGGAAGACTCATGACATCAACTTCTTTACTGCTTATAACTAAAGAAATATTTTTAAAGAAAGCATTGCAAAAATAAAATTCAGGCAGTATATCCGGAACACTGACTGAGGATTCGTTTTCTGACTCCATGAGTTTTGTTTTTTTGCACTTCACTTTCAAATAAGAAGCTTATCGTTCTTTAAAACCTCCTACCTCAGGGGGTTGCCAACGGAAAAGAGAAAAAAGGTTTTCAGTAATGTAAAATCACAAACTTTATTCAAAAAAATCTAAAAAATTTCTAAAAATTCATTAAACCAGTAGACTCGCAATTCAACTCATTCACGGGTTGAGTGCTTGCATAGAAGTACACTTATGTTTTTATTTCACCACTATTCCAGAATATTTTTATTGATTCTTTTCCTTGGTTTGAATACTGCTTGCTCAACCAAGAAAAAAACGATTCCATCGATCACTACTCCGACTCCAAGCGTAAGTGCAACTCCAGATCTGACTCCCGAAAACTTGCCAGAAGAGAGACAGAATCAAGAACTGAAAAGAACGCAGGATCAGCATCCCAAAGCAAATAGGGATTCAAGCACAGACAACGCTAGCGAAAAATCAGAACAAATACCTTTAAAGAAGATGACAGCTCCTATGCCAGAAAGTAACATCACTCAACCTAAATATGGCACAGATGCTTCGGCAGTTTTATCTAAAAACCAAGCGGAAGCCTTGATGGAAGATACTCGTAAATTACCTACGAATTCAGAAGTCACTAGGACTCCTAGAGATTCTGAAGTTCTTAGAAATAGACA
>DAISZI010000340.1:0-280 GCA_036824885.1 Oligoflexia bacterium | reverse complement strand
AAGTACGATACACAGATATGCATACTTCAATTTCAGGAAAGCGTATAGAACCAAAAGATGTCCGTCAAAAAAATGAGAAGTTTCAGACTGAATCGCAAACCGAGCACGATGAGACTGCCTCGAATGAAGACGGAAGAGATTGCACAATTTGTTCATTTTTGAATATATTAAAAAAACAAAAAGACCTCATAATCGCTCAATACTTAGAAAATAACCAAAAAAACGATGCCCCCTCCTCTACTCCACAAAACCCTCATAAATGGCCTATCACTGCTAAAAG
>DAISZI010000076.1:1382-7383 GCA_036824885.1 Oligoflexia bacterium | reverse complement strand
AGTGCTATGCATCATAGTCTCAGACATGTGCAACCTGATCAACTCGATCTTACATGGTTACCATTCAAAAACTGATCCATATTTTTTTCAAAATCACGACTTTAACGTGATTAAAAAACTGAAAATTTCGTATTCAAAAATAAATCCCGAGCTATTCAGAAACCTCCCCCAGATCTTAAGGTATTATCACTGAAATCAACGAAAGATCTGAACGGGAATATGCTCTGGGTCGATCAATTTTTGAAGAACACTTCCTTTAGCAGCTTAGAGAGTTTAATCATAAAAAATCAGTATATCGATGACTCGGTTGTATCAATGATCATTCAAATGCCAGGACTCAAAAACCTAAACCTCTCAAACAATAAGATCAAAATTGCATGAAAGACGGGGGATCTCCGCACCTTGCTTCTCTTCAGAGCTCTTACCACTTTCTCTCTTCACAACAATCAAATTACAGGACCCAGTTGCTATTTCAAAGATGTAGGAAATTACAAAATTGCATCTCGAAAGCAATCCAATCAGTAATAAGGAAGGTCTCTCATTCGAGAAATGCAAAGAACAAATTTTGTGATATCTGAATTAGTTCATTTAAATACAAGAAAAAACACAAGCATCATGTTTTAGTGACTTAATGGAAGCAAAATCAATCGCATCATTGCTTGGAAACTCACCCCCACTTCAGATACGGTTACGATTTCAAAAAATCGACGATCCTTTCAGAAGCACCTGGACGGTATTGCTTTCTAACTTGTTTTTCCATCGCTTCAAGGGCCTGAGGATGCTCGTAAAAAAATCGAATTTTTTCTGCAAGCATTTTCGCATTTTCTTGAGTTTGTGATAATAAGCAGGAGGCATTTTGATCCGCAAAAAACTTCGCATTTAAATACTGATGATTATCGGAAGCTGTGGGAAGGGGGACTAAAATGGAAGCTCGACCTACAGAAGCAAGCTCCGAAAGTGTGGAAGAACCCGCACGACAAATCACTAAAGAAGCTACCTGATAAACTGACGCCATATCATGAATAAAGGGCTCTACCCGTACTTTCCACTTGAACTTTTGATAAGCTTCCCAAACCCGCTGATAATCCCTCGTTCCCGTCTGATGTGTCCAAGTGAATTTTAAGTTCCAAGAAGCTAAAAAAGGCAAAGCTTCTAAAACGAGGGTATTTAATCCCATCGCTCCTTGACTTCCTCCGAAAATAAAAAGATGGAAGTTCTCACGCTTGAACTGAGTTACCCGGATAGAAGTTCTCAAGGGATTGCCAGTCACTAAAAACTTAGACTGGATTTTCTCATCTTTTAATTCAAAACAGGTAAAAATAGTATCGACATAACGCGCTAAAATACGATTCGTTAATCCCATGATCGCATTTTGCTCTAAAATAGCAGTGTGCACCGATAATAAACGTATTTTTTTCATGAAACATGCCATGAGCAAAACAGGACCTGAGCTATAACCTCCCACTCCTAAAACACTATCAGGCTTCAAACGAAGTAATAGTACAAAAGCCTGCAAAAGTGCCCAAGGAAGTTGAAACATAGTCTTCCACCTGCGCACCCAGGAAACGCGATTCAAAGCTCCTATCTTCATGGATTGAAGTTTAAACCCATACTCAGGTACGAGTTTTTGTTCAATGCCTTGAGCCCCTACAAATAAAACAGCCTCTTTTCCAAAGCGCTCAGACCAAACCTCTGCTACCGCAATCCCAGGAAGAACATGACCACCGGTACCACCTGCAGTAATGCAAAGTTTTTTCATCGCACACGCCCCCGAGCAACACTCAATAAAATACCCAGCATCAATAAATCTACCACCAGAGAAGATCCCCCGTAACTGATCAGAGGTAAAGTCAGACCCTTCGTAGGTACAAGCCCCATAACCACAGCGATATTCACAAAAGCCTGGTATCCAATGGCCAAAGTGATACCTGCAGCTAAAAACATACCAAATCGGTCCTGGTCAATTTTATACGCATTCCAGGCAATCTTTAATCCATGGTGCAAAAAATACAAATAAGCTCCTAAAATAACGACGATGCCTAAAAAACCTAACTCTTCTCCAATAACAGAAAAAATAAAATCATTGTGCGCTTCAGGAAGATAAAAAAGTTTTTCTTTGCCATTGCCCAAGCCTACCCCCCAAATACCTCCCTGCTGAAGACCTACTAAAGACTGCAAAACCTGAAAACCCTTACCTGAAGGATCACTCCAAGGATTTAAAAAAGTAAGCCAACGAGCACGGCGATAAGCAGTTCCAAAAATAAGAAAACCACCGATGATCCCCGCTAAACTCAAAGCCCCCAACCAATAACGTAAAGAAATCCCCGCAATAAACAAAAGAGAAAAAATAACCATTGTCACAATCACTGTGGTTCCAAAATCAGGCTGAAGCAATAAAAGCACTAAAATCGGAGCAGGGACTATTAAATGAGAAAGCAATCCTGCTGTTAAAGTATTTAAGCGATCAGATTTTCTAGTTAATTGGCGAGCTACAAAAATAATAACAGAAAATTTAGCAAATTCTCCCGGCTGAAATCGAAATCCACCCCATCCCAACCAACGTCTTGCTCCTCCTACTTTTTGCCCTAACCCAGGTAAGAACGTACCCACCAGCAAACAAATAGCGAAAATCAATAAAGGATAGGCCCAATCTTCCCATTTACGGTAATTCAATCGATAACTTAGAGCTAAAAAAACAAAACCGATTCCCGCATAAATGAATTGCTTGCGAATAAAAGCAAATCCATCTCCTGTTTTTTCTTGAGCATAGATAAAAGAAGCACTATAAACCATGAGCAAGCCAAAAAGAACGAAAGCTATCACCAACAAAAGAAGCACAAAATCTAAATTTTGAGAACTTCTTTTGTGCAACATCTAAAGCTGATTGACCAATTTTTTGAAATAATCTCCACGCTCTTGATAATCTCGGAACATATCATAACTCGCACATCCAGGAGATAATAAAACCACATCCCCACTTCGAGATTTTTGATACGCTAAAAGTACTGCTTCTTCAAACGTGCCTACCAAATACGTTTCAGAATAATCACCTATAGCACGATTCATTTTTTCTTTAGCTTCCCCGAGTAAGATCAGAATCTTACACCTTTGCTTGACAAGATCAACTAAAGAGCTAAAGTCTGAGTCTTTATCCTTACCACCTGCAATTAAAATAATAGGACTTTGTGGGAAAGAACCCAGGCTCTTTCTCATGCTCATCACATTCGTGCCTTTAGAATCATTAAAAAAAAAGACCCCCTCTTTTTTACGAATAAACTCAAGTCGATGAGGCATTCCCGGAAAGGTGCGAATCACCTTTTGAATCACGTCAGCTGCCACTCCCATCGTACGAGCTGTAAGAATTGCTGCCATTAAATTTTCTTTGTTATGCTCTCCAAAAAGACGAAAGCCTACAAGGTCATAAATTTCTTGCCCCCCCTGAAACTGCACCATCACTTTTTTCTGACTTGCATCCCAAGAAGCTCCGTCCCAAGAACCCAGTCTCCCTTTATGAAACCATAACAATTGAGAACGGCACTCATGAGAAAACGCTGCCGTTCTAGGACAATCGCGATTCAAAATCACCCAAGCCTTAGATTCGCATCCTAAAAGCAACCGCTTCTTAGCCTCAATATACGCTTCTAAAGACTCATGCCGATCTAAATGATCTTCATCCAAATTGGTAAAAATGGCCACCTGAGGGTGAATAGAAAGCAATCTTTCCAGTTGAAAACTAGAAAGCTCTAAAACTAAAACATCCGCTTTTTTTCTTTCTAAAACGTAATCTAAAACAGGCTTTCCAATATTCCCGCCGGTAAAAACGGACTTCCCTGAAGCTTCGAGCATATGGCTGATTAAACAGGTGGTGGTACTCTTACCATTGGTACCGGTGGTAGCAATCAATGGCTCTTGAATCACTTCTAAACCAAGCTCTAATTCTGAAAGAAAACGTATTCCCTTCTCCTGAAGGGTTTGAAACAGGGGATTTTTTAAAGAAACGCCAGGACTGACCACAATCAACTCAAAAGCCTCATAAAAAGCTTCTGAAGGGTCTCCGAACTCATACTGAATCGGCAAGTGAGCACAAGAAGCTATTGCAGTTTCCAGTTGAGTGCTTGACTTTTTATCAGTCACGGTGACACGCGCTCCTTGCTGACACAGAAATTTTGAAGCAGCAATGCCTGACAAACCAAATCCTAGAACTAATGCTTTTTTATCTTGATAGGTGCTCATCTGTTATCTCAATTTTAAAGTAGAAAGTGTAAATAAAGCTAAAAGGATCGAAATAATCCAAAAACGAACAATCACTTTGGGCTCAGCCCAACCCTTTAACTCAAAATGATGATGAAGAGGAGCCATTTTTAATACTCTTCTTCCTGTTGTCTTAAACATCAAAACCTGAGCCATCACAGAAAGTGCCTCCATAACAAAAACTCCTCCACAAATAGCAAGCAGGATCTCGTTTTTCGTGATCACTGCGACCGTACCTAAAGCGGCCCCCAAAGCTAAAGAACCCACATCCCCCATAAATACTTGGGCTGGATAGGTGTTAAACCACAAAAACCCCAAACAAGCTGCTGCTATCGCTCCACAAAAAATCGAAAGCTCTCCAGCCCCACTGATGTAAGGAATCTGCAAATACTCCGCAATTTTCAGATGACCCGCACAATACGCAAGCACCAAAAAAGTAGCAGCTGTACTCATGGTAGGCCCTACCGCCAATCCATCCAACCCATCTGTCAAATTTACCGCATTGGATGCTCCTACCACTACAAACGAAGCAAAGGGAACAAAAAAAACATGCAATGGTAAAAACCAACCTTTAAAAAAAGGAAAAGTCAGCACGCAGTTACCGTCTTGAACCCGATAAAGGCAAAAAGAAAACATCAAAGCAACCAAGCACTGAAAAAGTAACTTCTTTTTAGCCGATAAGCCTTTAACGTTTTTCTGAACGATCTTCCTATGATCATCGATGTAACCGATCATTCCAAAAAGGATAGTCGTCCCCCACGCAAGCCAAAGCTTTCCATTGGAAAGATCCCCCCAGAGCAAGACCGAAACACTAATGGCCACCAAAATAAGACCCCCACCCATCGTTGGGGTGCCTTTTTTAACAAAATGCGTTTTAGGACCATCTTCACGTACGCATTGTCCCATCTGCTTCCGACGTAACCACCGAATATAGGCTGGAGCAAAAAATAAGCAACACAAAACACTCGTGATCGTGGCCCCAAATGTTCTAAAGGTAATATATTTGAAAACATTAAAAAAAGTATATTGAGGGGCAAGAGGATAAAGGAAGTAATAAAACATGAGAAGATGCTACTGATTTTTAAAAGCTCATGTCAAGCATTATAAAAAAAAGCTTCTACCACCTCAACATCATCAAAAGGAAAAGAATCTTGGCCAAAAATTTGATAGCGCTCATGCCCCTTACCTGCAATGAGCACAAAATCTCCACTCTGAGCCTCTCTCAAGGCAAACTCGATGGCTTTTTTACGATCAAGCTCCACATGAACCTCAGACGGATCCACACCAGAAACAATCTCCTGAAGAATGCGCTGGGGATCCTCCGTTCTAGGATTGTCAGATGTCAAGACCACACAATCCGCACCCAAGCAGGCAATCTTTCCCATCAAAGGCCGCTTCTTTCGATCTCGGTCACCACCGCACCCAAAGACACAGTATAAACGAGAAGGATTCAAAGATCGAAGTACCTCCAAGACCTTCGCAAGCGCATCAGGTTTATGGGCATAATCAATCCAAACATGAATACCCCCCCTGGAAATGCGTTCCAATCTACCCGGAACTTTTTGTAATTTCTTGACTCCAGAAGCCATTTGCTCAGGCGAAACCCCTAGCACTTGCGCCAAACGCCAAGCCCCTAACAGATTCAACGCATTGAAATGACCGACCAAAGGAGACTCCACCCAAACGCCTCCCAGCCTACCTGACCAACCTGATAAACTAAGAACCCCCTCCATCTCAGTCCCACTGAAAC
>DAISZI010000076.1:0-1372 GCA_036824885.1 Oligoflexia bacterium | reverse complement strand
GCAATTTCTTTTTTCAAGCGCACGCACCAATCGAGCCCCATAAGGATCATCCCGATGGATCACTGCCCAAGGATTTTTCTGACATGCGTAAGAGAAATCGATGGCTTCTTCAAATAATATACTTTTTGCTTGAAAATAGTCCTCCATACCTTCATGAAAATCTAAATGCTCGGCAGAAAGATTGGTAAAAAGAACCCCATCCCAAGCAATGCCATGGACTCTTTTTTGCCTCAACGCATGAGACGAAACCTCCATCACCACTACCTGGCATCCAGCATCTCGCATCCGAGCCAATGTCTTTTGTAAAGTGACCGCATCGGAAGTGGTATGCGTGGGAGACATGCGTTCATTCCCAAAACGAATTTCTACCCCTCCTAAAAGCCCAACGCGATAACCTGCAGCCTCAAACATAGATTCAAGAAGGTAAGTGCTCGTGGTTTTTCCACTGGTACCTGTGACCCCAACCATGACCATCGCGTGAGAAGGGTTCCCATAAAAACGCCCAGCTAACAATGCTAAGGCCTCCCGAGGATCAGGGTGGTAAAAATAAGGCCCCTGCTCAAGCAAAGCATCGGTCAGCACCAAAGAAGCCCCTCGACTCAAAGCCTCTGGAACAAACTGAAGACCATTTTTCTGAGTTCCACGAATTGCCACAAAAAGACTCCCCGGCTCTACCTCTTGAGAATGGCAACTCACTGAACTTACCTCTTGATCCCAATTCAAAAAGTGACTCCTCGAATCCACCACCCAACCAGAAAACAACTCTCGAAATGTCAATTTACCTCCGATGAGGGCGCATGCAACCACAAGCGCAAAACCCCCTCCTCCAAAACCTTACCTGCGGCAGGCTCCTGCTTTCGCACCAAACCTGATCCATAAAGTTCAAGCTGCAAAGGATAGCCTTTGAGGACTTCAAATACCTCTCGAGGGGTCAATCCCTCGAACGAAGGAATGATCCAGCCTTTTCCTGAAGCAGGCTTCAAAGAGGTCTGCTGCACCCAAGAGGAAGTAAAAAAATGCTCCTGCCTTCCGGCCCGAACCTCCTCCTGCTCAGACATAGGAATCCCACAGCGATTCACCACTGACTGTAAAACTTCCCGAAAAAAAGGAGCTGCGGTAACCGATGCATAATAAGACCCCTGAGGTTCTCCTAAACTCACAAAAATTACCATCAAAGGATCATTCAAGGCAAAACCAATGAAAGAAGTGATGTACTGACTATGGGAGTATTTCCCGGTAGAAGGATCCACCATCTGAGCTGTTCCCGTTTTACCTGCTACCTGATACCCAGGAAGTCGCGCTTTCTCTCCGGTTCCCTCTTGCGTCACCGAAACTAACGATTTCAAAGCGCTCTGACTCACTTCCGCTGAAA
>DAISZI010000075.1:0-7389 GCA_036824885.1 Oligoflexia bacterium | reverse complement strand
CAGGACTCAGTACGCTTGGATCGAATGAGGGTGTGGCGAATGTTGGATAAGCTGCGAGTAGCCCTACTAAGAAAAATATTTTTAATATTTTTTTGAAATGAAAAAATTTCATCTTGCGATTATTTTTTTAATCCTGATGAATTTGTTTGAAGTGCTTTATTTAAAGGACTCATCCAAGGAAGTTTTTCTACTTGATTTTCAGAGAGTTTTAATCTTTGGGAGACGATGGTAAAAATCGTTGCTTTTTCATGCGTATGCCAAATATCGGTAGAGTTAGGTTGACTTAATTTAGGGTTTTTATTTGCAAAATTAACTGTTTTTGTAGGATCAGGTCCTTTTTTAGATAAATTTCCTTTGCTAGTGCCTATGTCGGTTGGTTCCGATGAGCCTCTTTTAGCGTTTTCTTCACCACTGTGAGGAATTCCATCCATAGCGAGAGCACCATGTTCTGCGAGTTTGTGCATATTTTCTAAAACTTTTTGAACGTCTTGAGGGGTATTAGGCATGCCTGCTGAGAGAGCGTTTATGGGGGAGGATCCGTTTTTTAAAGCATTGATAGCAGATGATATGGGTGTTAGTTGATTGTCTGCTATTGTTCCTAGTGGACCTAGGCTGTTTGATAAAGGAGTACTAGCTGCCATAGCGGCTAGGCTGGGAGGAGTAGGAGATGGACTGTTTTGATTCCCTTGATTTTGATCTTTTAGCAGATTATTTTCACCGGTAGATTGTCCATTCGCCGACAACGATCCAGCGGTTCCTAGTTTTGTTAAAACGGCATTAGGTAGTTTGTTATTTTTATTGGATCCATAATCTTTTAAATTTCGGATCATTGCACAAGATGCTTTCTCGCTTTTTTTAAGATGTGAAAAAGCGGCTCCTTTGATTGCTGACGTGGCTGCCAGAAGAAAAGCTGAGGCGCAAATGAGTCCTTTATCTTTGTTATCTGCTTTTACTTTTGCATTCTCTTTTTCTGCAGATTCTGTTGCCTCTTCTGCTGCATCGTCAATAGTTTTACTGATTTTTACAGAACCTGTTATTTTTTCAAAGGAAGATTTCATGCTATCGAGAAACTTTTTTACATAGCCAGTGTTGTTAAGAGCTCTTCCTGTTGCGCCTAAGGCAATGGTGCTTCCAATGGCTCCGGTCGTATCACTCGTAATGCTTTCTGATACAAGTTCTTGTTTGTAGATGCTAGCATCTTTTTCAATGCTAAGAGTAGAAGTGATATCTAAACCTGTGGCCGTGATTCCTAAAGCAGTGCATGCTCCTTCTAAAATAGGTGAGAGTATTTCAAGAGGACTTAGGCTCGCTATACAGGCTGTTAAGCAGCTAGCTGCTGCTGCACTAAAAAGAGCGACACTTGCTATTTCTAGTTCGATATCTTTTTCGATGAGCTTAAGATTGGTGCATTGAGAGGAAAGTATGCCTGTGCCCAATTCTTTTTCGACAGTATTTTTGCAATCGTTGTAATCATTAAAAACTACATGAGTACTTGTTGTAATATTTGTTGCGCTGGTATCTGTTCCGCAAACTTGATTGAGAAGTACTTCTTTTCCTTGTTCATTTGTAGTGCATGCAGATTTACAGTCTTGATAAAATACATCAGGACTCGTGTCTGCATGAGCAATGCTGACAATAAGTAACAAAAAAATATTTTTTAGATATTTCATAGATTGGTCTCTTTTTGATTCAATCTGCAATAGTTTTCGTAATAATGGCTGATTCTTTCAAAAAGACTATCTGTTTTTATGATCTGATCATCTTGATGCTTGATTGATTTAAAGTTGATTTCAGAAGTACTGGGTATTTCTTCTTTGGGTTTAGGGTGTAGTTGCTCCACAAAATTAGAAAAAATATCCGATGATTTTTCCGGGCTTGGATGTTTGGTTGCTGTGTAGGTTCCTCCTGATTGCCATTGTTGTCCCATTTTTTGAAAATCTTGAATGAATTTAGTAGATTGATCTGCTGTTAGCAGGTTTTTTGTTGCTCCATAAACAGCGCTTGTGGGTGATTGATTTTTTGGATTTGTTAAATATTCTCCGAGCGGTATTCCTGAAACTTTTTGAAAATTACTGTCAAACTGAGGTGTGCTTACGGAAGGAGGAAGTTGTGGGCTTGCAGCAAAAGCGCATTGCATCATTGTGTTCATGCCTGTTGTGTAGAGAGGGGATCCTGTTCTGCTTCCCATCATGTTGGGATTGGTACAGTATCTTCCTAAGTTTGCTGTACTAGCTAGCATATTGGGTTGTACCATGTTTGTAACGGGTGGTGTTATATTGGTGTTTGTCGCGGAAGTAGTTAATCCTGTTGGTAATATACTGGTAGGATTGATCGGGTTGCTAGGGCTTGCCAAAGTATTAGCAGAAATTAAAGATTGAGCGGATTTTAAACTTGCTTTTTCTGCATTGAGTGAATTTTGCGTATTGTTATAGTCCATAAATATCATTAATCCTGCATTAGCGCTTAATGCACAAGCACTTGTATTAAATTTTCTTTCTGAAGTAGTTTTTTCTAGAGAAGTCTCTTTCTTGCTAGAGTATGACATCATTAATGGAGCTCCTAATGTAAATATACCCATCATGGCATTGGAGAAATTTTTTGTTAAAGCGATGTCTGTTGCAAAGGCAGAAACGCTCACAGCAGGACAAATATAAGGTAATCCTCCTGACACTAAAGGAGCGACACATGCTGCTGCGCACACTCCAAGAACGGCAGCCCAGACTTTCCATGCAATGGTACTTGCTTCTGCTGCTTTTTTAGAGGCCAATGCAGATTGGCAATAAGTATAAATTTGTGACGTAGTTTGATTATTGTCTAAAGTATTTTTACAAATTGCATTAAAGTCGTCTGCATTTGAAGATGCTAACAAAAATGTATAGAAAAATGACAATCCAAAAAGAATAGATGTTTTTACGATTGTTTTTTTTTGATATTTTTTCAAATTTTTGCCCGCTTGACAATAATAAGTATTTCTACTTCTCTTGCGGCTTAGTGTGAATCATTTTTGGGTTGAAGTCAAAATGCATCTTTTATTTTTTTAAGTTCCATGAATGACATTTTCTTTTTGAAGAGACTGATACTCTTTATGGACTTCTTCAAAAAGATTGCGTTCTGCAGCAATAGGTGAATAAGGCTGCGCTCCATTGAGTGGATCGTAGCTTAAGATGCCTGTATTTGGATTTTGAGCAGTATCTTTAGGTGCTAATGCTTGTAAGAATTTTGCAAGATCTGGATTGTGGGGTTCATTGCTGTTACGGGTTCCACTACCTCCTGGTTGCATAATGCCTCCTGCTGATTGATAAATGGCTTTCTCTGCTGCCACTTGTTTGGGAGGGGGGTCTTCTTTGGCGGGAGGAGCTGCTGCAGTGCTTCCTCCGACACTGGGAGATCCGTTTGATCCACCAGAATTATTCGGGCTTGCTTGATTGTCGAATTGTCCAGGGGTTGGTCCTTTGGTATTGTCTTGATTGTTTCCTGAGGTATTAAAAGGATTTCCTAAATTCAATGGAGGAATAGAGCTGCTCGAGGAAGGTTGAGGGGTGGATGTTGCTGCTGAGGAGTTACCGGTTCCGTTAATGACTGCTGGACTTTGTGCATTGTAGCTAGGATTCGATAACTTCGGTGCTTGAGGTAGTACGGGATTTATGAAGCGAGCTTGACTTAATTTGTATTGATCAATGGTATGTTGCATGGCTGCAGCTGCCATCATTTGACTGCCGCCTTGCATTATTTGTTGGCTTCCCATCATGCCAGACATCATTGCGTTTCCCATGGCCATGTCGACGATTCCTTGCTGCTCGTTTTTTGCGTACATGGCAATATCTTGAAGTTTTCCTTCAGCGATTTGTTTGTTTTTTTGTCCCTCTTGGTTGCGTTTTGCAATCAATGCTGCTTTTTGTTCCTCGTTCGTTGTGTCTACTGCAGTCAGACCATTTAATTGATCTCGAGTAGCATTCAGCATGCGTTCTTGACGTATTTTATCCTGACCCTGACCTGAGCTTTTGATGTAGCCCGCATCATTTTCCTCATGAGCTTCTGTTTCTTTTGCATTGCTGCCGTCATTATTTACTTGAGTTACGTTGAGGTCATTGGAAGCCGCTTTTTCGATGTTGCTTTGGTTGCTGTTGTGTCTACTGATATCTCTTGCTAAAGATCCTGCTATTAAGAATTGAAGTCCACCCATGCTCATTTGGATCGTTGCTGCTTGTTGGGCGGCATTTTTAGCAGCTTCCATCGCAGTAAGTGTGTTTCCTGTCATGGCAGCCATTTGAGAGTTCATGGTGTTGGATTGCACAACCATGGAGCCTCCCATTTGACTCGTCATATTCCACATTTGAACGACTTGAACTTTGCTTTCGGTACTTCCGCAGCCAAACGATGGATCAATTTTGGAAGAGGTAACACAGCTTCCTGTCCCAGTGGAATAAGAGGAAGAAGGTCTGTTCATGTATTCTTTTGTATTAGAAATGAGGTTGCTGAATCTTTCTTTTATTGTTATCGAGTCTTGATTTGATTGTGCTTGTGCTGTTGGTTTCGGTGGGGGTAGCGATTGGGTGTTATCGCCATTTGTTGATACAGATTCTGTTGTTCCTGCTGCTAGTGTTAATCGAAGTTCTATGATTTGAAATAAAAAAATCAATACGAGTATTTTTTGATTGAATTTGATGCATTTAAGATAAGCCACAAAGAATTCCTCTGATTAATATTTTATTTCGTGATGAATGCTACACTTTTATTCTATCATTTTTCATGATGATGCAAACTGTGTCAGAAATGAGCTTCTGAGATTTTTTTTCATTCGTTGTTTGATCAAAAAGGTAAATGATGATGCATTTTGATTGATGGTCTCTTAAAAATTTATAGAAAAAGTTGTGGCATGAGATTGCGTTTTTATGCAAGGCACATGCGTTGCCATATTGAACTTGAGTTCCTCCATGGATAACGCATTAAGACAAGAGAGGGCTTCTTTTGACGCATCAATCGCTTAGAAGTGAACAGTTACTCCCTGGGTCTCTGAAAAAATGAGAAAACAGGGGGTTGAACGGCACTTTGTTGATTCCGGGACTGTATCCATAGAAAAGGAGTGCGGGTTTTCACTGAAAAAACAGTGAATGCATAGGAAAAAAAGCATTGGTTGGCGAGGATTCATGAACTACGAATAGCGACTTCGATCCAATAGGTTCCTCAGTGAGCAGTCAAGTATTGGTGCCCTTGGAGGATTTTTTTATCAGCAACGTTGCGAGATGGTTTGATCCTGTACGAGTTTTGTCAAGAAGAAGATTCTTAGAAAAAGACATCTGGATGAGGCTTATTTATTGTCACATTGAGTAGAGCAATACCGAAGCAGGTGCTGGCGAGGAGAGCAACGTGTTTCACGCGGCGCAGTATGATTTTTTTTTGCTGCAAAGCTTCAAGAGGAGGGGGGGGTGCCTGAGATGCTACAGGCGGAGTTTTCTCATGAGCGCTTTTTTAGGCATCTTGCAGATGCAGAAGCTATTCAATCGCTTTTCTAAAGTGTTTGGGTCATGCTTCTTGAGCTTCATCTCCTGTTTGTGGGCTAGATGAGGTTTTTAAATGCAACTCAATAAATTGAATCATTAGCACTAGTTCCGTGATGAATTTCGGGATGCATTTCTCAAAATAATCTTAAATGATTTAATATTGTCCAAGATACCCTAGGAAAATGGAGCATCTAGCCAGAGAATCCTTTCGAAGCTAGAGTTCTCGAAATCAGCGCAGGAAGGATTTAAACATTTTTAATGATATTTAAGCTCTTGTCGCCATGGCAGGAGCGAAAGAGGGGGGCCTTAAGCTTTCCCTGGTTCTGGAGGGAGTTTTGAGTTATCTTCGGTTCCCATGTCCTCTCTAGGAAAGAAGCATTTTTATATCAAAACGTTTGGGTGTCAGATGAACGAGGCGGATACTGATCGCATGTCTGCTCTTTTGGTCGAAAGAGGGATGTGTTCAGCGGATCGTGTGGAAGATGCCCAGGTCGTAATTATCAATGGATGTAGTGTACGAGAGAAAGCAGTCCATAAGGCTCTTTCGCATTTGGGAACCCTCCAGGTTCTCAAGCGAAAAGGAGGACCTATCCTTGGGATGGGGGGCTGTGTGGGGCAGCTTGATCAGAAAGAGCTTTTTAGAAAAGCACCTTACTTGGATTTTGTTTTTGGTCCGGATGCTATTGATCAATTGCCTGAAATTTTGCATCGAGTGGAGCATGGGGAGAGGCATCTTTTGTATACTGATTTTGATGCTTCACAAAAATACTCTGTTGAAACAAAAGTCTTTTTACCTCAAGCTCAAGCGTACGTGAATATCATGAAGGGTTGCGATAAGTACTGCAGTTATTGCATTGTGCCGTACACGAGGGGTAGAGAAAAATCTCGAACTATTGAGGAAGTTGTTGGGGAGGTTGCTCGTTATGTTTCATTGGGTGTTCGGGAGGTTACCCTTTTGGGTCAGAATGTGAACTCTTTTGGCAAAGGCAATCCCAATCTTTCCCAGCGCGCTCCACGGGATCTTCATAATTGCATTGGAAAAGTAGGTCCTCGAGAGGGTGATGAAAATTTCCCTCAGTTGCTCTATGCTCTGGATCAGGATCCTCGATGTCAAGATCTTAAAAGGATTCGATTTACTTCGAGTCATCCTTTGGATTTCAGCGAGGAGCTCATTGACTGTTATTCGTCTGTATCTAAGTTAGCTTTTCATTTGCATTTACCGGTACAAAGTGGGTCTGACAAGGTTTTACAAAAAATGGGACGTCATCATCGGATCGATCATTATTTTCTTCAAATGCATCGTTTAAAGTCTCTTTGTCCGGGGATAGGTCTTTCTACGGATATCATTGTGGGATTTCCTGAAGAAACAGAGGAAGATTTTGAAAAAACTTTAAATCTTTTGCGTGATCTTCGTTTTGATCAAGTCTATGCATTTGCGTATTCTCCACGTCCTGGAACACGTGCTTTTCAGAAGGAAGATGACGTTCCTTTAGAGGTGAAAAAAAAGCGTCTTGCGCTTCTTTTGAAGTTACAGGAAGATATTTCTTCTGAAAATAATGCTCGCATGATCGGTAAAACGGTAGAAGTGCTTGTTGAAGGTGAGGCTAAGCGTCAGCATATGCTTCAGGGAGAGACTTCTGAGAGAGTTTGGGTGGGTAAAACAAGTTGTAATCGTACGGTACATTTTGTTTCTGGGAATCCATGGACAGGGTGTTGGGCTCAGGTGCGTTTGGTAGGGGCGAGCGCATTTTCGCTTCAAGGTGAGGTTTTACTTTGATTTTACCGTATCGAGGTCGTTGGCCTAAAATTCATGAAACAGCATTTGTAGCGCCTTCTGCAGATATCATCGGGGATGTAGAAATTGGGGCACATTGCAGTATTTGGTTTC
>DAISZI010000074.1:0-7414 GCA_036824885.1 Oligoflexia bacterium | reverse complement strand
TTAATGATGTCAATTTAGCAAGTTTCTCAAATAGTAATTATCTTAAAAATCCAACACAAGAAAACTATTCGAGTGGTGGTATTGCAGGCTCTGTGGACTTAAGTGATTGGTCTATTTGGGGAACTCCTGTTTATAGTCAATTCAGTAATAATATTCAACCATATACTTCAAATGGATCAGTCAAAATTGCTCTATTAGGTATTGAACATAATTATGAGGATACCTATATCAGCGGTGTTTCATTTGCTTTTGACTCTACCAATGCTGACACTTATAACGGTACTTTTAATAGCCATGGCGTGACCGTGTCACCCTACCTTGTATATGTTATCAATGATTCTTTAACAGCTGACATCAGCATGGGATTTGGTATTGCATCCATGTCAAGTACCTCAAATGGAACCAATGTACCTAATTATGGGTCAACTTTTGATCACCGCTACTTTTTAGCAACAGGGCTTACAAAAAGAAGTGAATTAGGAAACAAATTTTCTCTAACCAGTAAGGCCATATTTAATTACTTTAAGGATGGTATTGACTCCTATATGGACAGCACAGGAACCTCTAATGCTCCTGTAAGCACAAACTTATCTCAACTCAAAATAGGCGGACAAGTCGCCTATGAAACAAAGCAAGTAACTCCATTTTTTGCTTTGTATGGTTTAGCAAACAGCTTTAATGCCTCAACCACACAAACAACCCAAGAGTATTCAGCATCCTACCAAGCTCTTTTTGGCGTGAATTTTTCCAAAGAGCCCTTTTTTGGTACAGTTGCCTACCAGCTAGAAAGAGATCGTAACCAATTGCGTATATATGGGGGTATTCGCTTCTAGAAAATATCGATATGCATATCCTATTAATTTTTAAAATATGAGAGCCAAACTCTTAAATACCAAACTCAAAGGAAATTGAATGGAAGAAAATTTATCCGTCATAAATCAAAAAAAAGATCTTCAAAAAATTGTCTATCGTGCACTGTCTGGAGATACTGAAGAGCATAACCCTTGGTTCAAATACGCTTCTATTGTTATTTGTAGTGCTCTATTGGTTTCTGTAGGGTTTAGAATTTTTTACAGCGTTTATTCCGAAAATGATAATTTTTGGGCCCCTTATTTTGCTGCAGTATATTTCGGCTTTATTATCTTTTTGATTGAGTACATTTTAAGGTATTGGTCTGCCCCTGTAAAAGACACGCATATTGTTGATCGTGACGATGCCCGCTACCGAAAGTTATACCTAAAATCTTTTTTAGGTATTGTTGATCTTATTGCGCTTGCCTCTTTAGGATTTACAATTTTGTTCATCAAAGACGATTTATGGCCAAGCTATGTTATCGTAATAAGCTTGTTTAAACTCGGCAGATATGTGCCCGGCCTCGAGCTAGTTGCAACCGTTGTTAGCAATGAGCGTAAAAGTTTAATGGCGACGGTTTTTACGCTTGGAATATTGGTCATTATCATGGCTACAGCTACTTTTTTATGCGAAAAGGCTGCACAACCCGAGATATTTAAAAGTGTGCCTCACACCATGTGGTGGGGTATCGTCACGATGACAACCGTAGGTTATGGAGATATGGCTCCAGTCACTCTTCTAGGGAGGTTTTGTGGAACTCTTTCTGCATTAATTGGTGTTGGTATGCTTGCAATGCCCGCTGGTATTATCTCAAACGGTTTTACTGAGGAAAGAAAGAGAAGAGAGATTTTATTAGCTTGGAAAGTGATATCAAACTTATCATTCTTTCATGGATTAACGACAAGTTGTATCGCAGAAATCGCTGGCGTTTTAAAAAACCAAATTCTACCCAGTAATGCCGAGGTATTCCGTAAAGGTGATCCTGCAGACTCAATGTATTTCATAGCAGAAGGTGAAGTTGAGGTAGTTCTTCATCCTAAATCAGTCCGTCTATCCTCTGGATCTTTTTTTGGCGAAGGTGGGTTAGTTGATAACAAACCAAGAAACGCAACAATTAGAACAATTACACAAACACGATTCCTCGTTCTTGCCTTACATGATTTTTATCGGGTTGCTACAAATCACCCCGACCTCAACCAAAAAATCAAAGATATGCATTTGACACGTAAATAATATATCGTTGACTATAGAATTAATAAACTTTAGATTATTAAAGGAAATCTTTAAATCACCCTTTTCCCCATTTTTTAAGGCGGAAAAGGGTTTTTTCATAATTTAAAATATAATTGATTTGGATTTTAAATGAATAGTTTCTTTAAAAATTTTGATACAAGACTCTATTAAGTTTATTGGTCTGTATTCAAGATCAAACTGCCATATAAAATCTAAATGAATAGTCAGAAAATGTTTACTTTTCTGAAGCAATACATTATTGTGTTTTAGTACAATTAATATTAAAAATTTACTATTCAAAAAGAAAAAGGCATAAATTATGAGCGTATCTAAGGATGAATTAGCAAAAGAAACCTTAAAAAATCTATTCAATATCGAAACGAATATTCTTTGGAGCAGGGGTAAAACTACTGCAACACTCTCACAAGTTGAACAAAATCGATTTAACTTACTAGGCACAATGTCTGCTGAGATTTTCCAAAATAGAGTTCTTATCAATCAGACCTCAGATGATATTTTTAGGGAAAGATACAATTTTTATCGCTCGATAAAACCTCAAACTGAAACACTATCGGCCTATAAAGACAGTTTAATTGCTGAATCGAGGATTGATGTGCTTGAGCACAGACACAAACTTAACCAATCCATGCTTGATATTGGACTAATGATGGCCAGTATCAATAGACAACTCAGAGAGATAAGCGAATCCTTATTAGATGCGAATGAAAGATTAAATGAATTTAACCGGAAAAATTTAGAAAAAAATAAGTCATTCACTGATTCACACACCATACTTAATGAAGTATCAGAAGAAGAACTTGCAAATCTCCAAGTTAAAAATCTTCAAAGGCTTGTGAAACTTGCTGAAGAAA
This sequence comes from Oligoflexia bacterium, assembly GCA_036824885.1. Lineage (GTDB taxonomy): Bacteria > Bdellovibrionota > UBA1018 > UBA1018 > UBA1018 > DAISZI01. The sequence continues at coordinate 4,457 of DAISZI010000074.1, read as the reverse complement.
CCGAGAACTTTAAAAGCTCAATTGACCATACTATTAAAGCTGAAGAACAAATTAAAAAAGATCAACTTAATCTTTCAAACACTAGTGATGCGTGTTCTGTTGAGATTGAGGAAATCCGTCAAATTATGCTTCAATACTATAAGAGTTTTAACAAGTCACTTTGATTACTAATTGTTACGAAAGTAATTTAAATTATTTATCGCAATAAGTTTGAATTCATTTTGTTTTTTTAATTCAATTTATAAATTTAATATCGAAAGCTTTGAATGATTTTCACTCCTTATTTAAACGTATATATACTTGGAAGTATGTTGTGCGTAATTGGTTTTTTTTTACTTTTGTATATCCTTAATTATCAAATACCAGCAATTCGTTTACAGCATAGAATAAAAAAAATAAATAAATCCTTAAAAAACTTCGAGGCTAAACCAGTTGGTTCGGTTCAGCCAGAAAGTTTAGACTCCATATTTTCCAGCAAACCTTTTGAACACCCTTGGAGAGAATTTAAAAATAGTCTTCATGAAATGGAAAATGAAGATCTCTCTTCAAAGACAATACGATCAACCCTTACAGCTGATTTTTATTTTTCAAAAGAACTGGTCGTTGATGGCTTCATTAATGCTGAATTTTTTAAGCACTTACCTGGTATCTTAACTGGTATTGGAATTATAGGAACCTTTACAGGCCTAATCTGGGGCCTTCATCAATTTAATACGATGAATGCAGTAGAGACTCTTTCACTTCTTTTAGGTGAGGTAAGCTCTGCTTTTGTAGGTTCAGGGATAGCTATATTTATAGCAATCGCAATTACTTTCTTTGAAAAAAATACAATTAATAATTGTTACAAATTAATCGAAGAAACAAGTAACACCCTTGATAAGTTATATAAAGCTGGAGTTGGGGAGGATTATCTAGCCAGACTTGTGAAAGCAACCGAAACAGCAACTCGTAACTCAGTAAATCTTAAAGATGTTTTAGTCGAAAATTTAGAAATAATGATGGAGAAACAATCCAAAGTCATTGGAATGTCAATTGCTGAAAGTTTAACAGGCCCAATTGATAAGCTAATGCTCATTGTTGATAAAGCATCAGGTGATCAAAGTGAGGTTATTAAAAATCTTGTTGATAGTTTGATGAATACCTTTATCGCTAAGATTGATAGCGCTTTTGGAACGCAAATTGACGCTGTCAATCAAGCTATTTTTCGTTCTACTACCATTATGGAGTCTGTTGAAAATGCAATGCGTAGTCTCATTGAAGACATTTCTCTTGCTGGTCAAAATGCCGTTAAATCAATGTCTGAGCAAATGCTTGAAACAGTAATACAAGCCAACATTAATCAAGACGAAAAAAATCAGTTGCTAAGGAATGTCATTGAAGGCATATACCAACTCAATCAAGATCATCACTCAAAATCACAAGCGCTTATCGAAGAGGTAATGCAACGCGTTTTGAGCTCACTTGGTGAGAGTTTAGCAAGAGTTGCTCAAACACAAGAGCAACAAAATCTTCTCGACGAAAATAGAAATCAGTTGATTATTTCTTCCGCAAAAGAATTCCAATTAGGATTACAAAATATCCTACAAAATTCCATGTCTGAGCATTATGAATTAAACCTCAAGCTGAAAGATTTTGTTCAGGAAGTAAACCAAATTAGCTCTAACCATCAACTTGAATCAAATGAGCGCATGCAACAAGTTGTAGATAAAGTTTTATCAAGTGTTGATCAAAATATTCAAAAGATTTCATTGGAACAAGAAAAACAATCCCAAGACAATTTAGATCGAAACACACAATTAATTAGTAATTCAAAAGAGTTTTATGAAGCGCTTCAAAATATTCTAAAAACATCACAAGTAGATCAATATGAAATTAATCTAAAACTGAAGGCTTTTGTAGAAGAATTGAATCAATTAACATACGACCTACAAGTCAAATCAAAAGAAGTAATTGAGCAAACTCTTGAAAAAGTTCTTGGATCAGTTGATCAAAGTGTATTAAAGATTTCACAGTTGCATGAAGACTTATCTGAAAAAGATGTGTCTAGAAATGAGCAAATTATTCTATCTACTAAAGAATTACATAAAGGTATCCAAGAACAAATTAGTCTTTCGATGCAGGAACAATACCAATTAAATTTAAGTTTGAAAAACTTTGTTTCTGAATTACATGGTATGAATTATGAGCACATCTCACAAGTAAAAGAACTGATGTTGGGTTCAATGAATCAAGTACTGGCACAATTACAGACCAGCATGCAAACAATTGCTGATGATCGTTTAAAACAAATTCAATCCGATGAGCAAAGAGCTATTGAATTAAATCAAGCAACGCTTCAATTGCATAATCGTATTTCTGAACAAGTTAAAAATCTAATGCTCGAGTTTGCTAACTCTTCTCAACAATCCCAAAATCATATTCAAGCTATCGAGAAAGTATCTTTGCTTGCTATCAATGATATGAATGAAGGTGCAAAGACTATCGACCGTGCCGCTCAGAATTTTACAAACGCAGGTAAGGATGTTATCGATGCTTTTGAACAAAGCAAATCTATTACTACGCAAATGGAAACAATTGGTAGTAGGTTAGAAAATATGATTACAAATATCCATTCTTTATTTAAACAGTTTGAAGACTCTAGTAGTGCTCATCAAGATTATGTGAAAGAACTTACAAGTATGATCTTGTTAGCTAAGCAGGAAACTGGAGTTAGTACAAAAATTATTGCAGATATGGAGGCCTCTCTGAAAGCACTCCAGCAATCGGAAAGACATAGTATGGAGTATTTACAGAATATCAATCAGGTTCTGAAAGATGCTTTTGGTCAATTTAATACTCAAATGATGGCTCAAGTTACAAGCTTAAATCAGGAAAATGATCGTCTACTCGGCAATGCCATTAATTCCCTTACTGGTGCGGTTGAACAAATTGTTCGTACGACTTCGAAACTAGTACAAAATTAATATGTTTTCCAACTTTTCTCGTAGGTCTGTATCAAAAGAGTCTCCAGAAAAACCTTTTTGGATTTCCTATTCTGATTTAATGACCGCATTAATGACTTTGTTTTTAGTTGTTATGGCGGTTGAGATTGTTTCCTTGGAAACCAAATTCAGCACAAAAGAATTACAGTTAAGAGCAGAAGTTATTCAGTCCTGTTATCAAGAATTAGCCTCAGAAGCAAAAACATCTTATCCTGTTGTAAATATTGAATACAAACCCTCAGATATCATCAATATAGATTTGGGAGGGATTGTTAACTTTCCTAAGCGAGATTTTCATATTAGTCCTGAAGGTATCGACTTTCTTAGAGAATATATACCAGCGGTTGTAAAGTCCATTAAATCTGATGCTTGTTCAAAGTACATAAGAAGAATTATCGTGGAAGGCTATACAGATACTGATGGAAATTATCTACCAAACCTTCAACTCTCTCAACGCAGAAGCTCTGAAGTTGTATGCTCTTTATCGAATGACGTTAGGCCCAATAAACCATTAGACGTAGATGATCTAAACGCCATTCGTGATTTATTTCTGATTGGTGGCTTTTCATTCAATTCTTATAAGCCATCTAAAGCTGAGAACCGAAGGGTAGTTCTTAAATTAGAATTTTGGCAAGTCAATGAAAAAGAACGTTTTAATAGTGAAGTTAAAAATAAAGTTGATCTTTCAAATAAGGATTTTGGTAAATGTCCTCAATACTAGATGACTTAAGTAATAGCTTATCTTCTATTTTAAATTCATCCAAGCCAAAGACCTTTTACATTAAAAATAGTGCCGTACAATCTGCAAATCAAACTGCAATAAGTGCTTTTAAAAATATAGCTGAAATTGATATGCCAATTAAATATAAATTGGCTAAAAAGCTAGACAAAAAAGAAATCAATCCCAGTAATCCTTTGTTTGATCTTCTCAGTGAAGTTCTTCATGTTCCGGTTGATGGTGATAAGGAAAATACATTGTTCCTTTCAACATTAAATCTTAGGACTCTCTTAGATGATTTCAATAGGCGTATAGATAAAGGTGAAGATCTTCAGATAAATTGGCTTCACCTCTTTCATGCTTATCTTGAGGCCAGTATTGGTGAAAGTAACCAGCCTCATTTTTATAGCCAATTAGAAACCCTTCGTAAATTTCTAATTAGCACTTGGCCTAGTATCAAAAACAATACGCATCAAACGCTTTATGAATTAAAAGATATCGATAAATATACAACTATTCTTGAGGCAAATGCATGTGATTTCTATTCACAAGTTTGGCTAGATGGCTTATCGCAAAGAGTCATTCAAATGAAAAAGGATTTAGAGATACCGCAAGACAGTTGGTTTTGGGAAAACTTATTCATCAAAGTATTGCAAACCATCGTCAATTTTGATGATGAATCATTTAAAAAGAGTTTAACAAGTATCTTATTGTTTTTAGACACATGCCCATTACACAGGGATTTAGGTATACAGCTC
>DAISZI010000073.1:0-7480 GCA_036824885.1 Oligoflexia bacterium | reverse complement strand
ATATTTAAATCTTGTTCATTTTTTCAAGATGATTCAAAGTGATGTAATTTTTTAACGAGAACATCTCACGAGCAATCACCATTAAAGTGACCACCATAGAAAATCCAGAAAAAATAGCCCCTGCCACAAAATAAGGAGGAAAAATCGTCGTGTGCCATCCTGGTAAATTAGAAACTGCAAAATCAAAAGACACCACACTGTGCACAGATAAAACCAAAGGCGTAGAAAGACCTGCTAATAGCATATAAGCCGTCTCGTAATGACTCCAATTCCGATTGGACCCCCTCCACCCTAATGACAAAATGGTATAAATAAACTTACGAATCGAATTCTTCGCGCGATCTCGAATGGAAGCTAAATCAGGCAAGAGTCCCACGTACCAAAAAAGAAGAGAAATGGTAAAATAAGTTCCCACCGCAAACACATCCCAAAGCAACGGAGAACGAAAATTCACCCAAAGCTGCCTTTGATTCGGGTAGGGCAAAAGCCAAATAGCTGCATACCAAGGCCTTCCCGTATGGATCACCGGAAAAATCAACGCAGTCATCACCGCAAAAATGGTCATGGCTTCCGCAGAACGATTGATCGCTGTTCGCCATTTCTGACGGAATAAAAAAGCACCGCAGAGGTCCAGGTCCCCGCATGCCCAATACCCACCCAAAAAACAAAGTTCACAATAAAAATACCCCAGCCATTAGGCTGGTTTAACCCTAAGACCCCAAGGCCCCGTAAAAACATATCTGTGCTTAACAAGGCTCCTATCAAAAAAGTGAAGACTGCAACAGAAAAACACACCCACCACTTCGCCGTGGGAAACCGCTCTAAAGGACGAGCAACATCTTCATTGACATCTGAATAAGTCTTATTTCCTGTAACTAAAACCTCTGACACAGCATTCATGGGTTTCTCACTTTCGCTAGGTAGGAAATAGACGGCTCTGTGTTCAGCACTTCCAAAACCTTAAATGCTCGAGGATGCTCCTTCCACCGAGATACGGTGCTTTTAGCCTCATTCAAGTTCCCAAAAACAATGGCCTGGGTAGGACATGTCTGCTGACAGGCGGTTTTTAACTGGGACTCTTGCACTTTTTCTCCCCGATCTTTTGCAAGATCTTTACTCTCGTGAATCCTTTGAATACAAAAAGTACATTTCTCCATGATACCACGGGTTCTCACCGTGACATCCGGATTCCAAAGTAAGTTCATCGTAGTCTCATAAGACTTCCAATGATCAAAAAAGTTAAACCTCCTGACCTTGTAAGGACAATTGTTTTGACAGTACCGGGTCCCCACACAACGATTATACACCTGAACATTCAAGCCTTCATCATCATGGACTGTCGCAACGACAGGACAAACGGTCTCACAAGGAGCATTCTCACAGTGCTGGCAAAGCATCGGTTGGAAAACCACACTCGGGTTATCTGGACTACCCGAGTAGTAGCGATCAATACGCATCCAATGCATCTGACGACTCACCCTGACCTGATCTCTGCCCACCACAGGCACATTGTTTTCTGCCTGACAGGCAATCACACAAGCTCCACAGCCTGTGCAAGAGCTCAGGTCAATTCCCATACCCCAACGGTAATCCCCATGATAGTCATGCTTGGGCCAAATAGAAGCCACACTCTCTGATTTTAACGCAGGATCCGTCACTCCTAGCGCATGGGGGTTTTTTTGGTACTCTTTTAAAGTGATATCGCGAATGACGGGACGCTGCTCGGTTGCGGTATGCCACTGGGTACTTGCTAAAGCATAAAACTGCCCGGTTTTTTTCAAACGAACAGCCTTCCCTGAAAAAACAAACCGTTCTCCCTCCGCACTCACCCAAGGGTACATATCAACCCCACAGCCCTGTGCAACCTTCCCCCCCTGACGACGACCATAGCCAATCGCAGCTGTCACCACTTCAGGGTGTAACCCCGGCTGAATTCTCACAGGTAAGCGCGCTTTCTCTGCCTGCGAACTGATTTCTACCAGATCATTTTCTTTCAAAGAAAGCTTCTTAGCCAAGGATGGAGAAACATTGAGATAATTATCCCAAGTCACAGAAGAAAGAGGGTCAGGTAATTCTTGCAACCAGGAATTATTCGCAGATCGCCCATCATGCATGCTCACTTTCGCATAAAGCGCAAGCTGCACGTGCTCAGGCTGTTGAGAAGGTACCCGAGGAATCAAGCCTTTCACACACGACGAACGAAAGGTCCTCACGGTAGGCCTGAGTTTCGGATTTGTCTGAGTGACCCTTAAATCCAAAACCCCTTGTCGTAAAACCGATTCCCAAAATAGCTCAAAATTCCCGCCCTTCCCAGAAATACGGAAGTACTTTTCTTTCCAACGCCCCTTTAAGTACATGTGCCAATCAGGATATTTCCCTAAGGCTGATTTCTCTCCCTGCAAAGCCCGAGACCAGCCCATCAGCAGATCTTCAAAAGCACGCGTTTGGTGGATAGGCGCGATCGCAGGCTGCTGTAAACTCAACAAGCCCCTTTGTGAGACAGAATCTCCCCAATTTTCTAAAAAATGATGGTCGGGTAACACGTAATCAGCAAGCATGCCCGTTTCATCCAAATGATCAGAAACAACGACCACTAACCCCACTTTTTTCAAGGCTTCTTGAAACCTAGGCAAGGTATAAGCTGGGTTAGAACGATAAACGATCAAAACCTCCACTTGAGATTTTTCCATATCCTCAAGCAAAGAAAAAATCGTTGCAGACGTGGAAGGAAGCCGAATATTCAAAGTCCCATCAATCGTGAGTCCTTCATTTTGAATCACCGAATTCAGAAGATTGACCACGAGCTGAAGCTCTAGAGCCTGAGAGGTCTGAGAAGCAAGTCCCCCTGCCACCACTAAACTGCGACCACGATGCTCCCAAAGCTCCGAAGCAACTTTGCGAAGGATGCTAGGCTCCAATCCCAGACCCTGAGAAACACGCTCAACGGTATGAAACCCTAAAACCTCTTCTAAAGTCTTATCGCAGGAAGCACGCTTTTGCTTGATGATCAGCTCATGTGCCAACGCCAAAGCTACCAGAAGCTCTTCTCCCGGACGAATAGGATAACGCTCATCTGCATTCGATCCCGTCAGTGAGAAGCCCGGCTCAAAACAAATCAGGCGCGACATCCGATTTTCATTCAAAAGCTTGCGCTTGGATGCCCAATCACGAGCATGCTCCACAGGAGACACCCAATTCCCCAAAAAATCGGCCCCCAAGGAAAGAACCATATCCGCTTGATCAAACCGATAATTCGGAATGACCGCCGTCCCATACGAAAGCTGCTGGGCTTGGCGAATAACCTCAAAAGAGATAGGCTCGTACTCCACATGCAAAGCCGCTTTCCAAGGAGCTAAAAAAGACTGCAGTAACTCTCGGGTAGACTCGCTATTGATCACACCACTTAAGATACGCACACGTGAGCTCTTTTTTAATCCCTCTTGGATCTTTTGATCGACTTTTTCCCAGGAAATTTCTTCATGAGGCGTTTTACCCCGGGCCACGGCAAGTGGAGCTTTCAAACGATCAGGATCGTATAAATTGAGCACAGAAGCCTGCCCACGCGCACAAAGAGAACCTCTATTCAAAGGATGATCAGGATTTCCTTCTAACTTGATAGGACGCCCCTCTCGATTTTTTACAAGAACTCCACAACCAGAACTACACTCTCGACACGTAGAAGCGTACCAATCAGAGACCCCAGGCGTGGTGAATTCTGGCTTAACGACATAAGGAATGATTTTATGGACAGGCCTACGAGCACAAGAAAAACCTGCCATAGCCATACTCGCTCCCATAATGGTCAAGAACTCACGCCTTGCCATGGAAGTTTTCTGCTCCCCTAAACCCTCTAAATACTCAATGGGTTTATCAAAAAATTCCTGACCTCGCTTTTCAGTCAGTTCAGGATCTTCCCAGTAACTCGGATTTAATTGCTCAACGCCTATCCAGTGCCTAGGAGGCACAAATGTCTTAGGTTCATCATTTTCCATCTTTTACTCCCATACACCTGGTTCTCGTACAACTACCGGTGGCAAGTAGAACAACTCGTCGGAGCAACAGGTCCTTGAGGATTCTCTACACCAGGATAAGCCTCTTTGAGAACATGCTGAGGAGCTGTTTTGCCTCGATGGCATTCCATACACCAGCCCATCGTCATTGATGATTTTTGCTCAACACGCGTCATTTTTTGTACATCTCCGTGACAAACCTGACAATCGATACCCTTGAGCACATGCCTTTTATGGGGAAAATAGACATAATCAGGAAGTTCATGCACACGAACCCACTCTATGGGCTTTTTCTCAAAATAAGCACTCCTTAAAGTTTGAATCAAAGGACTATCTAGCTTTACAATAGAATGACAATTCATGCAGGTTCCCAAAGCAGGGATAGAGGCGTGCCGGGACTTCTCAGCAGAAGAATGGCAATAAAGACAGGGAATACTAAACTGAGTGGAATGTTTTTCGTGATTAAAAGGAATGGGCTGCACAGGCGCATACCCTTGATTGGAAGCGGTAGGGAAATAACGAAGGGAAGCCACCACTAAAAGAGGCGTACCCATCAAGGTAAAGAGAAAAAAAAGCTTTTTGAGTCCTCCGAACGAAGAACCTTCTGAAAGACGTTGCATAAATCTAGGATCCACCTAGCCGCTGTTTTCAACCGAATCTGCATGCACCTTTTTGTCAAGGCACAACTGCTTGAATCTGTTCTAGATAACGAAGAACTTTTTTTGCGTCAAGCAGAAAAGAACTTTTTCTCCCGCCTACGAGCAGTCAAAAAAAACCCAAAGGATAACCGAAGGGTGGTACACAGATCCAAGAGGTTTTTCCATGAAGAAGAGAGCTTTGTTTTCAGTCCTTGTAACGCTGAATTTTTTCCAATGTTCCTCCCTACAAAAAGGAAGCCATCTTCCTACCGTTGTCTTGGTCTCAATTGATGGTTACCGCCATGACTATACCGAACTGTACCACCCCCCTCATTTAGAAGCCTTAAAAAATGAAGGCCTTCAGGCAACCCTACTTCCCGTCTACCCCTCCAAAACATTCACCAACCACTACAGCATTGCCACAGGGCTTTATCCAGAAAATCATGGCATTGTAGCCAATTCCTTTTATGATCCCGAACGCAAAGCAGCCTACCACATGTACGACACCAAGGCAGTGAAAGATGGCTCCTGGTACCGAGGAGAACCCATTTGGGTGACTGCCGAAAAACATCACATCAAAACAGCAACCTATTTTTGGCCGGCATCTGAAGCCGCTATTCAAGAGATCCGCCCCACGTACTGGTACCAGTACAACAAATCCACCTCCCACCAACAAAGAATTCAACAGGTTCAAAAATGGCTAGAACTCCCCGAAAGCCAAAGACCCCATCTCATTCTGCTTTACTTCTCAGACATAGATGACGCAAGTCACAGAAAGGGCCCTTCTCAATTAGCAGATCCCATCGCAAGAGTTGATCGAAGCATTGGAGAACTGCGCGCACTCGTCACCCAGCATCAAGCAGAGCTTTTTGTCGTTTCTGATCACGGGATGGAGCATCCCCAAGAAATTGTCTACCTCGATCCATCCATCGATCTCACAGGCGTGCGCATCGAAGGTATGGGAACTCAAATGCTTCTTTATTTCGATCATCCTCAAGCCATTGCCAAGACGTTAGCAAAACTTAACCAAAAATCCCAAGGTCATTACCATGCCTTCTTAAGATCAGAAATGCCATCGCGCTACCACTATGCCAAAAACCCAAGAGCAGGAGACATCGTGATCATAGCTCAATCTCCCTACTGGATTGCTATCAAAGAACCTAAAAAATTCCCCCAAGGCGACCATGGCTATGATCCAGACACCACTTCTTCGATGCAGGGCATCTTTTACGCTTCAGGTCCCCATCTTCAAAAAAAGAAAAAAATTCCCCCATTCAGGAATATTCATATCTACCCCCTCATTCTCCAATTACTCAAAATTCCCCCTTCTCACAAAATTGACGGAAATCCTGAAGTGCTAGCACCCTATCTGAATGAGTGATCTTTCGGCGAATTAGGGAAAATCAATCACCACCGGATGATTAGGAATCTCCTTGACCAAGTCGCTTCTCAACAAAATCTTTTTCTGATTCGGCAAGGTCCTCGAATTTTTTCCATTCATCTTTAAAAAAAAGGGAAAAGTTTTTCAGCTATTATCACAAAATAAGATATTCCTTTGACAATATCATAAAAAAATTGAAGTTTAGCGAGGGACTGGGAGTTGCGATTAGATGATTCCAGTAAACTACATAAAGGAATTGCATACGCCAGCAAACTATACTTAAGCTGAGTACATCGTCTAGTGAGCGTTGACTCATCAGTACGACTCAACGCGCTCAAATCACTCAACGAAAAATTTAAAGCAAGCTCTAACCACTCTCGCACGCCTGACTTCCCCACAAGAAAGACCTGTAGCAATAACCAACTTTCAGCAACTTTCAAGCCTTGATCTTCTCCATAGAAAGAATACAAGGATTTGTTAAAACTCTTCTCCTCTTGCAAAATCTGATCAAGATTAGAGGACTCCTTTTTTTCTATCGAAAGACCTGCTGGTAAAGTAATATTTTTCAATGCTTCCAATGGACCTAGAGGAGAAGGAAAAAGCCCCTGAGCATCTTTCACGAAATACTGTATTCCTTCAATGACCCGAGAAAAAAGTGGAATCTTCGATCCTATATCACTAGGATCATTTGATTCACGACAATCAATGAAAGTGATCCCATTCCGTATCAGCCTGTCCTTGATCGTAACACAACATCCAACGATCTTTACTGAACGCTCTCAAATCGCTTAACGAAAAACCTAAAGTAGCCTCTAACCACTTTCCCACTGCTGGCTCTCCCTGTAGAAATTTCTCTAGTCCTGACCAACTACGACCGACTTCTAAGCCTTGATCCAAAGAGCCCTGCCCTGACTGACCCCGCACCTCCTGCTTCCCCAATTCTCCATCAGCATCAGGAAGATTTTCCGGATTTCAGGAATGAGATGAGTTCGGTAAACTCTGATTAAGCAAACTTCCCGCGTTTTGGGTCCCCGCTGAACAAGCAGAAAGAAACCAAACGCTTAAACATGCCCTGAGAAAAAGAGGAGGGAAAAACATAGAAAACTTCTCCTTCATAAAAAAAAGTGTACCCTCAGTCTACCATAGACAAAAATTCTTAAAAATATTTTTTAGTTTTTATTAACTTGAGAGTGACGAGTTTTGACTTGATGCATTATAGAATCGAGACTAAAAATAAATTGAAAAAACTTTCTTTTAGTGAATCTTAATATCTCGTTTTTGAAAATCTAAATTATCTTTTTAACATGGCAGTAAGATACAAGAGAAAAACTTACGAAGAATGAAAAGGGTTTTTTTGTAAGTAAAAACAGAGATATCCTTGGATATATTATTATCCATGGCCCCTTCAACCGCGAACTGCATTATTGAGATATAAATTAAAAAACTAGTTA
>DAISZI010000072.1:0-7482 GCA_036824885.1 Oligoflexia bacterium | reverse complement strand
ACCCCATACTCATCACAAACAACCCCATCCTGACTTACCAAAGACCACCCTTGTAACCCCTTCAAAACCAAGGAACTCCAAGGACTCATACTTTTCACCAAACAAACTTTTTGAAACCAAGAAGATAAACTTGCCTCATGAACAGGCTCCACCTGAAGAAAAGCTTGCAAGGGCCCTAAGACCTCAAAACCATGCTGCTTTAAAAAAGATTCCACCTGATCAAACGAATGCTCAGACACACAAGCTGTCCGATCCGAAAATACAAACCCTACCCGACCTCTTTTTTCTTCCTTCAATTGGTCAAAGAACTTCCAAGGAACTTCCCCTGCCATCACCAGGTATTCAATTTTAGCTTCTAAAAAACTCTCCAAAATAGCTTCATACCCCGATTGAACTTGAACAAAATCAGTTAATGCAAAACAAGCCAAGCCGTCTCGGTGCGCCCATTCCAACACCTGCTTAGGTGCATCTGCCATCCCTTCATGAGCATGATCCATCTCTTCAAAGCTCTGGAGTTTAGATTTTAACTGAGTTAAGTTTTTTAAAGATTCTTGTTGCTGAGACTCCAACTCACTGAGTACCTGCTCTTGAGCTTGAAGGGCACTAGCTCCTTCTTTTTTCTCCTGCAAAAGAGCTTCATAAGTCTTCGTTAGCTTCTCTAAAACTCCCTGATGCTCTTCAAATTCCTTCTGAATCTCCTCAATTTTCAAGGTTTGAAGACTAATTTGCTCGGAAAGACGTTCTTGCTGCTGCTCTAAGCCTTCCACTTTACTCTCAACCCCTGCTATTTGAGATTTCAACCGAGCTTGAGTCTCAAGACTCTCTAAAAAACGACGCTGCTGAGCATCCAAAAAGGTACGCGTTTTCTGAACCTCTAAACGCGAAGCTTCGGAAGAAGTCCTCAGAAGCTTCAGCTGCTCACTTGCTTGCTCAAAATTCTCTTCGTTCTCTTGTACTTGCTTAGTTTTTAAATCGACCTCTTCCTGAAGAGACAAAATAGAACCCTGTAAATCTTTTTTTTCTTGATCTAAAGATTCAAGCTGTAACCCTAAATCCATCTGCCTTCTGCGAGAAAGCTCTAAAGCACTCTTTTTTTCCGCAAGAACTTCAGCCAGTTGCTGAATCTGCAATTGCAATGCTTCAGCATCCTTCGTATCCGTCACCAATAAAACCCGATCCGCCTCTAAGGTATTTTCTACCGTTTGTAAATGGGTTTTCAATGACAGCACATCGATTTCACACACCTCTTTTTTCTGACGCAATGCTTCACATTGCGACTGAAAAACCGCTCTCTTATGCCGTCCCCAAAGCATCTCTTTGTCAAAAAGCTCCGTCTTATGTTTTTGATAAAGCTTCGCTTTTTGAGCTTGTTTTTCTAAAGAAACTAAACTTTTTTCTATTTCTTGGATGATATCAGAAAGACGAGATAAATTAGACTCGGTCGCCTCCATCTTACGAAGCGATTCTTTCTTCCTCGCTTTATACTTAGCAATACCAGCTGCCTCCTCAATCAGAAGCCGTCTTTCCTCAGGCTTCGCATTGACCACTTTCCCAATCTGCCCCTGCTCAATGACCGAGTAACCCTTAGCACCCACTCCAGTATCCATGAAAAGTTCTTGAATATCTTTCAATCGGCTCAAAGCCCCATTGATAAAATACTCCCCCTCTCCGGAACGGTAAACTCGACGAGTGACTGAAATCTCCTTAGTCTTCACGACTGAAGGATCCGCAAGAGCCCCATCAACTACTTCCATTTCCATGACTAAAGTAGCCTCTGCCATACCCAAAGAGGAGTATTTAGCACTGCCGTTAAAAATCAAATCTTCGCTGCCACTACCACGCATGTGCTTGTAAGACTGCTCCCCCATGACCCAAAAGAAAGCGTCCACAATATTAGACTTTCCACAGCCATTCGGACCGACAATCCCCGTGATGCAATGGTCGAAGTGAATCACCGTCTTATCTTTGAAAGACTTAAACCCTTGTATTTCTAACCTTTTGATCTTCATGCAATGGTCCATATCCTAGCAAGCCCCCCTGAAAAGATCAATCCAGGAGCCATCTTTTCCCAAACGAATCACCACCTACGCTCCTTCTTATAAAACTAAAAAAATAGACTTTTAAAATAAACCAAAAAATCTTATCAGAGGATCTTCCCCAGCCCTAAGCACCCCTGAACGATCTCCACTCATGAAATTGTGATAAATGTAAAGACTGAGACCATCACCAAATTATGCCCACTGAAAAACCCAAAATTTTTTCACTTGCTCATTCAAATAGGAATCTTTTTTTTATGCGCATTGCTCAAAAGAAACCAAGGAATGATCCATGGACCATCAAACAACCGAAACCCTTCAGAAAAATCATCCTTCTTTGATTGCTTCGATCAACTATGCTTTTTTAAGATTTTCAGAGGGTAGTTTCATCTTTTTTTAAGAACTTTTCAAAAGAGTCATCAACGTTTCCATTCGGCTACAACCAAAAAAATCTTCTCCACCAATCGCTCAGACAGAAACAAAAAGCGCGAAGAAGAAAGGGATCCAAATGGCTTCAGTGCTCATTACTATCAAGCATACCACCCTTTCAAATGGATGAGGCTCTCCTTGATCTCTCAATCAGCTCTCAAGAACAAGAAAAACTTGGAATCGTAGTTTCTTTTATCCTAACTTCAGTTACTTTCTCTGAACAATGCTAGCTTGATGTACCCAGCATCACTGATCTGGTTTTGATCGATATAGACGTGGGTCGTCTTGGGCATTTTAAAAATCGAATTCAGCCCATCATCCCCAATTTCATTTTCTTTCAGATCTAACTCTCTGAGTTCTTGCATCCGAGTCATATGAGCCAATCCATCATTCCCGATATGATTACCAACAAGACGCAACTGCTCAAGCCCTTCCATCTGAGAAATGAAAAAAGTAGCATCGTCTCGGATATCATTGAAACTGAGATCCAAGTAAAGGAGCCTCTTACATTGAGCAATGTAGGATACCCCCACCGATCCGATTTGATTATTCGCTAAAACTAATTCTCTGAGTCTCTCCATCAGAGGAAGGAAAAAAGCACCATTATCTCCGATTTGATTTCCAGCAAGACTCAAGTGTGTGATTTTTCCCATTTGAGCAATATGTGCTACCCCTGCAGTTCTGATATGATTATAGCTAAGATTTAAAACACAAACATTCTCCATTTTAGAAATGCTAAAAACACCGTCGTCATCGATTTCATTGTTACTAAGATCCAAATAGACAAGAGTCTCCACCATAGAAATTCGAGCCGCACCATCAGAATGAATCGCGTTGCCTCTAAGCGATAAAAATTTGAGCTTATCAAGACGCAAAAGAAAAATTAAAAAATTATTAATGTCATCACCATTAATCATCTTGACTTCATTGAGAAAAAGCGTTTGAACGCTTTTAGGAATATTGAGAAAAAAATTAGGGCCAAGGCCTGATAGCAAAAAATCTATTTCTTGAATATTTTGAAAATAACTTTTTTTCAAAATATTTGAAAATAATTCATCAGTAATGATTTGACAGTGAAGAAGTAACTTAGAGCAGCTATTGTTCCCGAGTTTTAATGTGATGGCTCCTTCCATTTGAGCGATACATGCAATTCCAGTTTCTCGAATTTGATTACTCTGAAGATTTAATCTTGTAAGACCTTGCATGCCAGAAATACTCTTGGCACCATAGTCTTCAATATGATTGCCTTCTAAATCCAAATCTGTTATACCGTGCATTTGAGCAATATAGTAGGCGCCTATATCATCAATTGCATTAGCTTTTAAATACAATCCTCTAAGATTTTTCATTTCAGCAAGTATTGCAACGCCTGAAGTACCAATCTGATTTTCACTGAGATCTAAAATTTCAAGTCTCTGCATATCAACAAGAGAAGTAATCTCTTTGCTCGTGAGTTGATTATTGGAGAGTCTGAGTTTTTTTAGTCCCTGCATTTGAGAAATCAAAGAAATCTCATAAGAATTCATGCAATAATTTTGAATGCTTAATATTTTTAAATCATTAATACGGACAATCTTCCTTAAAAAATCACTGATGATCGGATTACCTTCATGGTCCGTCACTGAATCAAGAAACAATTCATTCAAACCTTGAGGAAGATGATCCAATAGCTCTGGATCAACTTCTGAGTGCGAAATTGCTAAGCACTTTATCTTTTCAAAACCCTCCCTTGGAAGCATGGCTGAGATTTCTTCATACGTAACGGTCGTTTCAAAAAAACTCAGCGATTCACTCTTATTTGAACAAGAGGCCTCATGATGCATAGCGATAGCCGTTGAAGAACAGTATAAAAAGCCCAACATCGCAAAAAAAATACGCCTAGTCACAAATCAACTGGTACTTGAAAAAGATTTTTGAGTCAATTTATTTGGTCATTTTTTTTACCGCCCTTAAAAAGGATCAATCAAATCAAATGACAATTAAGTCTATTGACTGAGCCATCAAGCGACAAAAACTTGAATCTTTCAAGCCCCATTCTGAAAAGCTTCTGTACTCCATACACCGCAGTGCATTCAAGAACTTATCTAATTACCCTATTCGATCCTTTTGAGGAAAAGATCAAACAGATCTAGAAATCAAGCCTTGCTAAATGCTCGATAGAACTTTTCGCTACTTGCTGACCCTCAACCATACTACATGACAAGAAGGAATCAGCAAGTCATCAACCCCAAAGCTTTTCTTATGCTTTTTACTCAAGCAGTCAGCCTTGCCTTTGACTCATTGTATCATCCTGAAATCTTTCATGATTTTAAAAATTATCGTAATGCCAAATTCTTCATGGCTTTGCCTCGTTGACTCATTATAGCTTCATCCTTTTGCTGTAGTCTCTAGCGAAGATTGCACTGCTGTACCATGATCACCATGAAACCTAATGCCATCATTGTCCTAAAAACTCCTATGCACACTCGTGATCTTCGCATAGAAGTAATAAAAAAAATCACAAATCTAATAGTTAATGCATTCAATGCAATCAAAGAGAAAACTGAAATACTTCATCAGTGTGTACATCGGTCCACTCCTATTGCCTGAAAGGTTTAAATCCATCCATAAAACATTCCTATCAGAGAGTGCCTGAGCTCCCTTATTGCCAATTCTATTTTTAGAAATATTTAAGTGAGTAAGATTTGTCATCTTAGAAATTGCGAAAGCTCCATCATCACCGATCTCATTACCTGAAAGATCCAACTGAATAAGATTACTCATTCCAGAAAGTTTAGAAACTCCCTGGTCACCTATTTTATTTTGAGAAAGCTTTAAATGTGTAAGATTTTCCATTTCAGAAATTACGACAACTTCGTTGTCAATGATATTATTTTTTGAAAGATCTAAATTGGTAATACTTTTCAATTTAGAAAGGCAGCGAATTGAATTAATATTAATATTATTTTCTGAAAGATTTAAATGAGTAATACTTGGTTTTTCCGAAGAATATTGATCGCCAAAAAAGTGGATATTATTTCTAGCAAGGTTTAAATGAGTGAGATTTTTCATTTTAGAAAATGCTTCATTTCGCAGATAATTGATATTATTTTCTGATAGATCTAACGAAACAAGATTACTGATTTTAAAAATTTCGCCAGCCTCTTCAGCATCAATTTCATTTCTTGAAAGATTTAAGTGAGTAAGCTTAGGCATTTTAGAAAGTGCTTGAATCATCTGAGGAGTAATAATAATAGAACAATTACGAAGATCTAACTTTTCTAAATTCTTAAATTTTTTTACAATTGTATTTATAAGCTTTTCATTAAATTCTCTTGCGTTAGTACCCAAAGGGTACTCGATACTATCAATAGATAATTCCGTAAGGGTCTCAGGAATTTGCTCCAACATTTTCAGATTAAAAGTTGAATTAACGATTTTTAGTTTTTTAATCTGTGAATAGCATCCATAATTATTATTTTTAGAAGAGAAACAATCATCAGAAATCTTTTTTCCTTTGATAATTAAAGGAATGTCTGAGCAGACAGAAATGGCGCAATCGATAGATTCGGGAGACTTTTTAAGCTTTACTACATTTAAAATCTCTAATGCTGGTAAAAAGCTAATAATATTTCTAAGAATGCAATGAGAAGAAATAGCATCAAATCCTTTTTTGTCCTCGTTTAAAACTGCATAAGAAAAACTAGTCTTTAGTGTAAATAGCAAAACAACTAAATAAATCATAACAATCAATGGTGCAAATAGTGCGCTCATTAATGATTTTTTTTTATTAAAAAAAATACACATGTATCATAAAGGTAATTTTTATAACAAAAAGAGATTCTTTGAAAAATCCTTCATAAGAATGATGAAGCTCTCATAATATCAAGAACGTATTCAAGCATCAAAATGACAAGCAGATCAGAATACAGCCATCTGTCAAACCAATCATCAAAGAGGTAAAATAGGACACCTCTAAAAAAAGATTCTTGTATCTTCCGATTTCCTAAAGTGCCCAAAATCGAATCAGTGGCATATCCAGAGAAAAACGCAGCTACGAATCAAACTGCTGGAGGGTATATAGCTCACGTCACCGCGACTTGCCTATTTTTAAAAGATGAATCGAGAGAAACCTGGCTGTTCAGCCGTTCAAGTTCATGCAATAAAAGCACATCGACGGTTTTATGCTAAAAAAAATAAATTTTCTTTGCACAAAAAAAAATCATCTCAAACTCAAGGATAGATGTGTCACTCAGTATGTTTCAGGATAGTTCTCGCCTCGACCGCTTGGTCACCCTACATCATTGTACGTCTAACAAAATTACGCATCACTTTCAAGCCATGAAATTCAACGGTGTCCATTTTTTTCCAATGTCTAGTTTGTCCAGACCAACGAGAAGGGGAGTTGTTTTTGAGCTTCTTGATAAACAGCATGCCTTCTTTTTAAAATTTCTAAATCCTCGTCTTCGTGTCTTGAACTTGGTGATGAGTTTTCCATAGATTCAGTTTCATGTAGTTCATGTTCCATAATTTTACGTGAAAAAATGTCCATGAATAAATAGAGATAGTAGCAGATGCCAAGAACTAGAGTAGGCAAGTATTTGATATCCCAACTAAAATCACATAATCGAGTTCTGATTAGGTACTCACCGCTTCGATTTTTCTTGGAGGACGAATTTTAGCGCGATGCGCTATTCATTTTTCAGATTTAAGTAATCGATATATCGTCGATTCAGATCCTAGATACACGCCCCGATCAGCAAGCTCCGGGGCTGAAGAAGGAATAACAGTTTGAGGGATGAGGCATCTGTAGAAAGATGAAGTCAAATCTGTGGCCCAAACGCAAGTGAACCTCTGTAAGGCAGGCCTCTGGGATCGAGTAGCGATGATTATGAAGGCCCAAAATCCTTTCCGTAACAGAAGCGCAAGTAAGTGGGTAAACAGAGATTGAGTGGTTAGTGCCCCGGGGAAGAGCTTTGGTGACTGAGACAACGTAACTACGACGTATGATCTCTAAGTGAACCAGAGATGGGGAACT
>DAISZI010000071.1:4579-7510 GCA_036824885.1 Oligoflexia bacterium | reverse complement strand
AAGCTCTGAAGAAATAATAAATTCTCCATGAACAAAAGCCCAACTTGCAAGCATTTTTAAAGATTCTTTTTTTTTGGAACTTTTTATATTCCAGCTTTTCATTAATTTCATCGCAAGATCTAATCGATTATTTTTTAAATACCCTTCGCAAGCACTTTGATAAGCTTTTTCACGAATATTTTGATCTTTCTCAGTTTTAGCAAAGGATTCGTAAGACAAAGCAGCTTGAAGAGTATTACCGCTTTTTTCGTAGTTTTTAATGGTTAAAACGTCTTTTTTTCTCTTGACGCTATCAATCCATAACTGAATTTTTCCCTGATTTTTTTTCCGATCCGATTCCAATAAAATAGAATTTCCTGCAATCTCGGAAGCAGGATCTTCAATAGTCTCAGGGGCTTCCTGATATAATTGGATCCAAAGCTTTGCTGCCGTTAAAGCATAGGAAGAATCAGGCCAAACCTTGATGAATTCACGAATTCTCGGTAAAGCTTCCTTTTTGCTATTGGGGTATCCCGCCAACAAACGAATAGACTTTATCGCTAATTCCTGAACATCACCTAATTTTTTGGATGGAATTCGCATCCATAAATCGGTGAGCTCAATGAATTGCCTCTCTAAAGCAGAAAGCTTTTGACCTGCTTTTTGTTTTTTAATGGCATCAGTCAACGTCGCAAGCCATAGTAATTGAGCTTTTTTTACAAAAGAACTTTCTTTTTTTTCATTAGCAATTTGACGATAAATAAGAATTGCTTCTTCATTTTTTCCTAAAAGAGTCTTTACTTCTGCAAGGTACATTTGAACTTCTAAAGTATCCTCTTTTGTATTTCCAGAAAAATAGAGATAAAAACTATAATAAGACTCAGCAATCTTCAGACTTTCTTTTTGTTTTTTTTTCCGATAAAGAGTATGGTATTTAACTGCCGTTTTTCTGATCAATGCTTTGATGCTTTTTTCTTCATGATAAATGAGCTTTTCTTCATCATCCAAATCATCGGCTGATTGATGATGAAAAGAGCGTTCTTTTATTTTTTGAAAAACAAAATCGTGATTACCTTTTTCGATTTCTATTTTTATTAGATTCAATAAAGCTAATCTGTCTCCATAATTACCTTGAGAAATAAACTGATAAACAGCAATGGCATCCTCTTTTTTAGCGACTCTCAGGTATTGATCAGCTAATTGATCTAATTCCTTCGCAAGACTAGCAGGGTTGCTAATAACGCTTCTGAAGTAATCTATCGCATCTTTTGAACTTTTTCTTTCCACTAAAAATAAAGTAATATCTCTAAGAGCCTCTTGTTTTAAAGCTTCTAATTCATTTTTTTGAAAGCACTCTTCAATAACCTGCTTCATTCCTGAAATCGCTTCTTCATATTTTTTTATTTTATACAAACACCAAGCAATTTTATGATTAATATAAGCTAATTCCTTTTCTTCTAATAAATGAAGAGCTTTTTTGAAGTAAAAAAGAGATTGATGAAAATCAGATTTTTTAAAAAAATAGTTACCAAGCTCTTTTAGCGCAAGACCCGACAAAGGATGATTAGGATATTGATTAAATAGCTTCAAATAATACATGGCGCTTGTTTTTTGATCTTCTTTTTCAGAATAATAAAAACCCAGTAAATAGTAGATATCTGCCATTTTTTTAAAAGAAATACGAAATTTTAAAATATCTAAACAAGCCTGAATACCTAAATTTAAATAGATTTTTGAGTGGTAACGATCAATGAATTTATCTGACACACCTGATGCTATTTTTTTCTCATGAACTCTTCCTTCTAAAAGAAATTCAAGTCGATACGAATCAAAATACAATTCAGCCAAACGAAAGTACATATCAGCTCTTCGATGAATCGGCAATCTTCTTTTAAGCGCTATCTCTAATTCATGAAGTTCTTGATGATTTAAACTTCGTATTTTTTTTTCCTCTAATTTTTCAACACTTCGAAGCTCTTCTGATTCATAACGAGCTTGCACGGGAGAATGCAAAAAATAGAAAAAACTAATGATTGCAATTCGAATGAATGTCAAAAACGTAGTCCCCCAATTCATCAATCCAAAATTCCTCATTAAAAGTCCAGTATAAATAATCCGAAAAATTTTCTTCAAATTTTTGAGGAATATTTTTATGATGATCTCTCTTCTTATTGATGATCATTTCTTTTTCATATTTTAAAATTTCAATTTTAATGAATGAAATTTTTTCAAAATTAGAAATCAAATCAGAATAATAGTCTATAAGGCTATTTTTTATAAAAGCTCCACCTAAAAAACGAATTGTATTTAGTCTCCATTGAATGATTTTTTTCAGAAACTCAAAAAACTTTTTTTGTTTTCCTTTTTTTGAAATAAAGTTATTTATTTTTTTTTCTTCTTCAAGTGCTCTTTTTTCACTTTCTACAAAGCTTTCAAAATAGGAGCTTCGAATAAAACGATTTAACACCCTATTTATTCCAGAAGTATGAATCGATTGACGCAAAGAGGATTTACCTAATCGGTAAAATTGATCCATTTGATTTTCGTGAATTTTTAAAAAATTTTTAATTTCTTGACCTATAGAAGTATATTTCTTATCAAATTTAAGAATCACTTGCATAGCTCTGGGAAAATAACAAAGACTCCAATAAGATTGAGCTTCTAAAACGTCTTGCTCAGAATTAAAAACAAAAGAAAGCAAAGGATTCTGATAAGCAATCAGTTTACCTAAACTACGATGAAATTGAGATCTTGAAAAAAAATTCCATGCTTGCTCAAAAAGAACATCAGGCCAAACAATACTTTTTTTAGGTATGAGACCATAGATATGATCTGCTTCTTGAAAACGATTCATCTCATACAAAGTACGAGCTTGACCTGCAAGACAACGTGACTTTAAATCTTGCGATTGACGAGTACGAGTAATTCGAGAAGCTTCTTTTTCACAAAGCC
>DAISZI010000071.1:0-4569 GCA_036824885.1 Oligoflexia bacterium | reverse complement strand
CCGAAACTCTGAAAGTGCCGCTTCTTTTTCCCCTAAAAGGGCATAAGAAGTTCCTTTTAATTGCAAGGAATAAGGCCATACAGAAGAGGTATCCTGTATTTTACCTAAAGAACGAATAGCTTCCTGTGTTTCTCCTTTTAAAAGAGATTCTTTCCCGAGAGCATAAAGATAAGCGCTTAAATTTTTTTCATCGTAATTCTCGTACTCAGTGTATTTCACTAAGTACTTTCTCAAAAGATCGACCCCCACTGCATCCAAAAGATCTTGCGTTTGAGTGAGAACAGAAACCTGATCTTGCTTATGTTGCATTTGAAGAGCGCGAATAAAAAAATATGAGGCACTCTGAGGCCATGGTACAGCCATTAAAGAACGAGCAATCAATGCATAAGAACTTGATTTCAACCGATCATCATGCCCCATCGCCTGAAATGCTAAAGAAGCTGCCTGAAAATAATCTTGAGATTGATAAGCAGAAAAGGCTTTTTTAAAACCCACTTCTGCTTCGTTGCCCGAGGCTTGACTGGGTAGCAAAAAAAACCCCAGGACCCCAACAAAAGATCTAAGATCAATTAAAACTTCCAACCAATTCCGGTTCCAAAATTGTAGTTGGAAAACCATGATTTTTCCCCCGTCAAACCACTTGCCGCCTGATAAAAAGATCCTGTCACGTCAATACGAAATTGCAGATTTTGCGTAACATGAAACCATTGACCTGTACCCAAAAACCATCCCGTTAAATTGTCTTGAACGTACTGAAATGGATTACCTTTAATCGTATTGACATCAACTTCAGTGGCAACCTGCCCTACCCCCAGTGAAAAGTACCAATCAAAATGCAAAATAGCATTAAAAACATTTATCTTGGCATACCAAGGGGTATACTGCAGGAGGCCTCCGTACTGTGCCGTGATCTGTCGAACCTGTGGGTACTGAGGAAAGACGGTTAAGGCTTGATAAGTCGCATTAGGCTTGTTAGAAGTCAGAGTATAAAACCCCTCTAAAGCAAAGGACTCTGACATAAAGTAAGTCACACGCGGATCTAGACTGTAGTGCGAGCGGTAAGGATTAGAAAAGCCGGTACTTAGCATCGTACTTAAAACGAGACGTCCTTCTTTCACATACCTACGGTTTTGAAGCACGTAGACTTTATCCCGTGTTTCCATCCAGGTTAAAGCGGTCTCATGGTCGTCTAAATCATCTTCTTCCGCGTTACTCACACCTAGGGCAAAGGTAAAAAAAAAAGTGCCGCTTATCAGCCATGTCCAAGAACGTTTGAATGGAGTCGGCATTTTATATCTGAGGTTTGAGCTGACTATCCAAGGCTACTCTATCATCAAAAACAAAGCAGGTTCCACGGTAATGTTCCCCTCCTACCTCTTCAAAGTACTTCAAAATACCTCCATCCAACTGATAGACTTCTTCAACACCTTGCTCAAAAGCAATCATCGAAGCTTTTTCACATCGAATACCACCGGTACAAAACATCACCAGAGGTTTTTTGCAGAGATGAGAGACCTCCTGAAACTTGGTAGCAAATTGCCTGAAATTTTTCATTCCAAGATGTGTGGCCTCCTGAAAAGTCCCACACTCAACCTCATAATCATTGCGGGTATCAAGAAAAGAAAAGCTCTTTTTTTCATCAAGCCAACGCTTCAACTCCTTCGCTGAAATACGGGGAGCAGTCCCTTGTTGAGGTAGTACGTCCTCATGAGAAGGAATCACTTGTTGCTTGACCTTAACCAACATGCGTTTAAAAGGAACAGAAAGACTATAACTTTCACGATACTGCAAATCTTTTAAAAAAGAAAAAGACTCCAAAAATTCCTGAAAAATACGTATTTCAGAAACCCCCCCTGCTAAAGAGGCATTTACCCCCTCCGGACTCAAAATGATCTTTCCTTTTAAATGAAGGCACTGGCAGGTTTCAAGCAACTGATGCCTCAAACCCACCAACTCCCTGACCTCAGCAAGATCAACAAAACGATAAAACGCAATATTTAAAACTTTCATAGAAAATTTCCATAGCGTTTTTTTCTCAAACAAGCAAGTCCATTTCGCTGACAACAAAAAAACTAAGAAACACTACAGCCACATTGATTGTCTGATTCCTTCTGAACCTCAACCGCATCCATGATCTGCTTCTCCTCTAAATGCTTGATGGTGTTTTGCTGCAACAAGCGCTCGTAAACGAAAAAACGTTCCTTCAAACTACTCGGCTGCCTTAACATGTTCTTGTTAATGCAAACAGTGGAATGAGCGACTTCCTCCACAAGATTAGAAACAACCTGTGCTCCCTCTTTCAACCAAAAACGTGAAAGATAAGCACTCGCATCCTTCTCCAAAAGCGGAAGCTTGCCCTCCTGACGCAGAGCTTTCATCCACTCAGAAAAGGCAGTAGGATTGATCTTCAGCCCAAAGAGTAAAATTTCAGATGCAATCGTTAAAAAATGAGACGATTGTGACGGTTCTAACCCGTACTTGGACAATAAATCTTCTAGCTGCGACTTGCTAAAATACCGATTGAAATTCGGAAATGCCGCCCCACCGGACATAGCTGCGGGATAAAAATGCATGCTCACGATCTCTTCCATCAACCCAGCAATAGAACTATCTTCCTGATGGTTCAAAAAAGAAGACTGCATAGCCTCAAATTCCGAAACTTCAGGCAAGGAACCCTCATAACGAGCACAATAAGCTTCAGCGTCTTGATGATTTTGAAACCGAGCAACCGGAACTGTCACTGAAAAATCCTTCAATTTGATCCAAAAAACCCCCGAAGGAACATAATCCTCAGCCCAAGCTCCTTGCGACCTACCAAAAATCAAAAATCCTATAAAAAATAAGAATGAAACACTTTTTTTCATTTATCCCCCTTATTGTCCAATGACTTCTTCTTCTTCCTAAGTTTTTTCAAAAAAGATTTTTTAACCTTAGGCTTAGTATCTAAATCTATTAAATTAGTTTCATCCTTAGAAAACTGACTCACATCAAGATCTTTTTGCTGATTGAACAAATGAAAACTACTCCACCGAAACTCCTCTTTTGACAAAAAGGTTTTCGCTAAAAAATCTTCCAAATCATCACCCATGTCACAAGTATTTTTTTCAGACACTCTGAAATCATCTAAGCTCAAATCAGGATCCAATTCAATGGATTCAATCGTTATTCCCGCTTTTTCTAACTGCTCCTGACGAATCGAACGGTAGAGATCCTTCGTTTCTTGTTCATATCGAGTTCGTGTTTTTTCATCATAAAAAGAGCCCACCGCTGATTTCACCGCATCAATGATCTCTACCTGAGCATCAAAAACCACCTTTTGTGCTCGACTCGTTTTCAAAATATCATAATAAAACTTTTTATCTCCCCCCTCATTCCAACTTAAATAATCATTCTCTGCTCGATCCAGAGCATTTTTTTGAGCCTGATAAAGATTCATCGAAGGAGAGCTAATTTGATCTTCAAAACTCAACTGATCATTTCTCGCATTTCTCACACAAAGCGCAAATTGATGCCGACTCAATCCACTCGCATGTATCCGAGAATCGAAGCTTACTTTAGGCAAAACCATCGAATCTGTAAAAAGATGCGCAATTTTGTAATCAAAGAGCCAAAACCCTGAAATACCATCCTTAGTCTTAAGATCTGAAAAATGACCGTAATAATAAAAATCTAATTGAGCCGCCAGATACTCAAGAATACTTAATTGTTGAATAGCCTTATGCAAATTTTTTAAAGAACCATTTTCTGATGCATCAAAAATGCCCTTGGCCACTAATTCATCTTGAATGGATTTGATTTCATCAGCAGAAAAACGATAACCCAAAGCAATTAATCCACCTTCCGGAACTTTCATCATTTCCGCAGAGTCATAAGGTAAATGCAATAACCCATACCTCGGATCGGCATCCTTAAAGAACAAAAACGCATCTTCGGGAGAAAGATTACTTTTTTTACAGACTTCCTGATAAACTTCACGAACCGGCGTAGCATCAGATTTTACAGAACTGACCTCATACGAGGCAAAATCTCTAGGTAAACTATCCTCTAAAGCAACCTTCTGCCGAATCACACGAACTAAAGACTCATAAATTGCAAGCATCTGTGGTCCGTAATTTCGATTGACTAAATCATCGAAAAAAGAACTCAAACTATCAACCTCGTCCAAAGTAGGCAATCTTCCTCCCAGCTCTTCACAATAAGCCTGAGCAAATTGCGGATAAGCAGTTCGTGGAAGATCTGTCAGAACATCAACATAACCAGAATGCATCCAAAACACAGGATGCTCTTGAGCCTCAGAGTTGACATGAAGTTCACAACCCAACCTCGAAAAAGGAGAAAATCCTCCTAAATACTTATCAGAACGATCTTTGATCGAACCACTCGATCTATCAGTCACTGGCAATCCACCCACAATCCCCTGGTAATCCCCATCCGTCGGTCGAATAAAAAAAGGACCCTGACACTCACTCACAGAATGCTTAGCCGCCACCGCTTGATCCGCTAAATAGCTCATAAAAACTATCGCCAAACCCAAAAAACATCTCATAATTATTCCTTTTTTTAAAAAAT
>DAISZI010000070.1:0-7515 GCA_036824885.1 Oligoflexia bacterium | reverse complement strand
TCTGGAACAAATTTCTTTATGTATTGACCCTGGGGATCAAACTTCTGGCTTTGAAGCCAGGGATTGAAAATTCTGAAATAGGGTTGAGGATCACAGCCCGTGGAAGCAGCCCATTGCCAGCCTCCGTTATTTGGGGCTAAATCTCCATCTAAGAGCTCCTTCATGAAGTGATTTTCTCCCCAGCGCCAATCTATCAAAAGGTCTTTCGTCAAAAAAGAAGCGACGATCATTCTCACACGGTTGTGCATCCATCCCGTTGAAGCAAGTTCTCTCATACCGGCGTCGACAATAGGAAATCCCGTCGTTCCTTCTTTCCATCTTTGAAACCATTTTTCATTATTTTCCCAGGGGATTTTGTCGTAACGGCTTAAAAAGCATTTTTTTTCAACATCGGGTCGATGGTAAAGGATGGAGTAGTAAAACTCACGCCAGGCAAGTTCTTGAACAAATTGAGTTTTACCGCAGGGTTCTTTTTTCATCGTGACATTTTCTAGGCCAAGGGAAAACAAAACCTGTGGGACTGTCAAGCTGCCATTTTTTAAGAAGAGCGAAATCTTTGAGGTGCCTTGGCTAGCCGGATAGTCTCTGTCTTTTTGATAAGACTGCAGTTTAGATTTAAATTTTAGCAATTGGCAAAATCCCTCAAAAAATCCAGCTGGGGGAATGGATAGTGTGACTTTTTTTTCGTTTATTTTTTCAAAGGCTTCCAAAGCGTCAAAAAAAGGGAAGTTCTTTTGCTGGATATCTGACCAATGCATACGAAAATGGTAGTTTTTGGGTACTTTTTCTTCGAAATACTGAAATATTTTATTTTGTAATTTCAGTCGTATTTGTCCTTCGGGGCTAGCAAGTTTGGCAAACCATTTGCGCGCGAATGGAGTGTAGACTTGATAAAATTTATCAGGTTGATCTGGTGGAAAAATTTCATGAGGCTCAAATAAAAGGTGGTCTCTTCCTTGAAAGATCATTATTTCCTGAGCTTTCAAAAGATGCTCGATGTGAGCGTCTCTTTGGCGTGCAAAGGGCTCGTAATCACGATTCCAGGTCATCAAAGACGGTGGTCTGATCTTATGGGAGCAGAGATGAGCGAGCAGCTGAGGAAGAACTTGGTCTGCTGGGGCATCCACAGTGAGCAGATCTCCTCCTTGGGCATGGAGGTCTTCTTTGAGCTTCTTGAGTGTTTTTAAAAAAAATGAAAATCGGTGGTGAGAGAAATCAGATCTCGATAGAAATTTACGATCGAAGCAAAAAAGGCCCAAGGTTCTTCCTTGGGTTTGCTTGAAATTCTCTTTTAAACCTTCGTTACCTGGAATGCGAAGATCTCTCCTGAACCAATGAATCCCCCAAGGCTCATGCATCGAAGATCCCAGGTAATTGCAGATTTTCTCCTAAATGGCTTTTACACAGCAAGAAGTTCATGGTGTTGTGTCTTGAGAATAAATCTCTTGGATTTTCTTCTGTCGGTATTTAAATATTTTGCGGATGTCTTTTTGGATCCAGGGAAGAAGTATTTTGCCGAAAATCCATCCGGGCAATCGAAAGGTCACGTCATCGGAGATCAGAGTGCCACCTGGCACTGTCTCAAAGGTATGTACATGATGCCATTTTTGGTAGGGTCCTTTGACTTGCTCATCAATAAAAGACTGTTCTGGGTTCCAATGGCTGATCAGCGTCCTCCACTTCGTAGGAACTCCATGTATTTTTAATTGATAATCAATGAGGGTTCCTGTTTGTACCGTAGGTGTTGACTGCTTTTTGATCTGAAAATGAAGCCAAGGTGGGGTTAGAATTTCTAAGTTTTCAGCCTTGGCAAAAAAAGCAAAGACTTCAGATCGCTCACAAGCAATGAATTGCTTGACAGAAAAATGGCGGTCTAAAAAAGAAGACTTTCCGAGAAGATCTTCGATGGCATCCTCTAACTTGTTAAACTTAAACTGAAATCCAGATGCAAGTGTTCTCTGGGGCAAGATCTTTTGATCCGCTAAAATCATAGAAGCCATCTCACCTAAGGCAATCTTCAGCAGGGGAGCTGGAGCTTTGATGGTGAGGGGGATGCCCCAAGTTTGAACCAGTATTTTGATAAAAGCTTCATGGGTGACGGGATGGGGTGCGGTGAGATTGTACGGGCCATGGCAATCGGGATTTGCTATCGCGTGTATCACAAAGTCAACTACGTCTTGCTCATGAATCCAGCTCATCCACTGCTTGCCGCTACCTAAAACCACGGGTCCTGCTTGAGACAGCAGTCCCCCTTTTCTCGAAAGAACGAGACCCGTTCTTAAATTGACTACTCGAATCCCTAATTTTTCGGCTTCATTCGCGCTTTTCTCCCATGCGACACAAAGATCGGATAAAAATCCCCTACCAACTTCCGATGTCTCATCGAATGCTTCCGTGCTTAATCCGTAAATTCCAATGGCTGAAGCGCAGAGGAGTACTTTGGGTCGATCAGAAGGAGAAAGCGTACTGAGTGCGGTTACCAAGTTTTTGGTCCCAGAAACTCTGGAATTCCATAGCTTTTTTTTTCTTTCTTCAGTCCAGCGGCTATCAGCAATTGCCTCGCCCGCTAAATGCACGATCGCATCACAGCCAGAAACTAAATCGGAAGCAGGCACTTCATCATCTGTCCAAGCGTGAACGTTTTTTTCAGGTAATTCTGTAACTTTTTGGGGGCTTCGAGCAAGAGCTCTCACATCATGCCCGGCTAAAAGCAATGGGTAAATGCATGAACGTCCGATTAAGCCCGTAGCACCAGTGACTAGTATTTTCATGAGTTTTCCTTTTATCTCACGTTATCATTCCATTTTTGAGGAACGTATTCAATGGCATCGGTATTGTAGTGGAGGGTCTTCAGGTGATCGAGGATGGCATTGATTTCTTCACGACTTGCTTGTTTTTTACGATGCATGATCCAAAGGTATTTTTGATGAGGGACCCCTACAGCCACCCATGAATAATCTTCCGCTAGAGCAATGATCAGATAATCAAATTTCAGAGGCCAAAAAGGCGAGACCAACCAGTGAGCATTTTGACTCCCCTCGACAACCCAAGCTTTTTGAGGCATTTTTTTCTCTTTGCCTTCCGGAGATCCCTTGCGGTAGGAGAAATCAACCTCAATGGTCTTCGTTTTTTCGTCATAGTGATAAATTTCAACGGCGTTATTCACATTTTTTTCGAACATGGTAAACCGACCGGCACTGACATACCACGTTCCCATATAGCGAGCTAAATCGACACTTGGAACTGTGGGAAATGAAACAGTTGAGCAGGCTGTTAATGTCTGAAAACCCAAGCAGGTCAACAAACAGCAGCACCTTTTATTCAAGGACATCATTTATCTTTCTTAGTCTGATTTTTTTTGTATTCAGAGCTATTACAGGGTAATTAAGTTTTCC
Source organism: Oligoflexia bacterium (assembly GCA_036824885.1). Lineage (GTDB taxonomy): Bacteria > Bdellovibrionota > UBA1018 > UBA1018 > UBA1018 > DAISZI01. The sequence goes on along the minus strand of DAISZI010000070.1, from coordinate 4,120 downwards.
ATTCGCCTTTTACATGGTTCATGCTAGTATGAACCACGTGAAAAGTAAAGTTGAAAACCGTAGCCTTCGCAAGTTATCCCTGTCCATTGGTGATTTTATACGCTACTGGGGATTTAGGCGTGTTCATGGAGCCATTTGGACTCAGATTTATCTTTCTAAGATCCCATTGAGCTGTACTGATTTGGTGGAGCGCTTAGCGTTATCGAAGGCACTTATCAGTCCTGCTCTTGAGGAATTATGCCGGTTTAAACTGATCCAAGAGGCTCAGGCTCCCAATCGCAAGATCAAGCTTTATATTGCAGTGAATCATGTCCATGAGGTGATCCAAGGTATTTTAAGAACCCGCGAAGCTAAAATGCTTCAGCAGATCACGCAAGATTTTTCAGCGTTCATCTGCTCTGATGCAAGAAATCATGTGGATCCAGAGAAAATCCAATCTTTAGAGCAAATGATTCTAGTTGCAAATACCCTGTTGGAATTTTTTCTGAATCAAGAAAATCTGTTCAGAATAGCTTGGGGTATTCAGTGAGGATCTTAGCAGGGTCTATGAACCTGCTTGGGTTGCCTGTTTTTCTGAGTTTCGAGTGTTTTTTCTAGGAGTTTTTGTATGAAGACATCAGCTTTCAGTCGAGCGTTAGAGCTTGCGACTTTAGCGGCGCGCGTGGGTTTTCGGGAAGTACGATCGGGAAGCATCAAGTCTCGATTGGAACAAGCCGTTTTAATTGTCAATAGCCTGTCTCAACTTAAGGGTGCAGCGATGAAGGCGGGGCAATTGTTGAGCCTTGATTTAAATCACTACTTTCCACCAGAGGCCATTGAAATTTTAAGTCAGCTTCAAAAATCCGCAGTGGCACAACCCTTTGAGGAGATGGAAGTTCTTTTGCGTGAAGAGCTCGGTGAAAAAAAGTTAAGCGAACTTGAAAGTCTCTCTCGAACTCCTTTAGGTATTGCAAGCATTGGTCAAGTTCATCAGGCGCGATTTCAGGGTCGAGACATTGTCTTCAAGTTACAGTATCAAGGGGTGGCAGATTCGATTGACTCGGATCTTAAGATTCTGAAAACTATCGCGAGTTCTTTTTGTAAGCTCACTTCTCGTCGTATGGATCTTGAGCCCTTATTTCAGGAATTTCGGACAATATTAATTCAAGAAGTTGATTATCGACAAGAGGCAAAGTTTCAAAAGGAATATCACTCGCTGATGGCAGGGATCACTTCTCAGGGGGGATTTTCCTATGTTGTGCCGGAAGTAATCGATGAGCTTTCTACAGAGCGGGTTTTAGGGATGAGTTTTGAGGAGGGGGTGAGCTTAAGGTCTTGGCTTGCTACAAAGCCTTCTAAGGATCAGCGGCAATCTTTAGCGATTGCAGTACTGGATCTTTATTTTCATGAATTTTTTCAGTGGGGACTGGTACAAACAGATCCCAATTGGGCTAACTTCTTAATCAACGATTCTCAATCCACCTTGGTATTACTTGATTTTGGAGCTACCAGGCGTTATCCCCGCGAGTTTATTCAAAATTATGTGCGTCTTCTTGAGCTTGCGGCATCTGAAGATTGCGTGGCATTAAAAGAGCATGCGATTGCCTTAGGACTGATAGATTCGAGGGAGTCAGCTTTAGCACATCAGGCCTTCGAAGCTTTACTTCAGACAGCGATTCGACCTTTTTTTTCGAACCAATTAGGCTCTCGTTATTTTGATTTTTCGGATCAAAAGCACCATTTGAATTCACAAAAGGCAGCGAAGGCATTGGCTGAGGTATTAGTTTACTCGCCTCCACCTTATTCTTTAATCTTTTTGCATCGAAAATTAGCGGGGGTTTATTCCATCCTAAAAAGTTTAGAAGCTCAAATTGATGTCTCTGAATATTGGCAAAATATGCTTGAGTATTCTTCGTAATGGGCTAAAAAATGGACTTGGATTTTGCTATTGTTGGCGCTGGGTTAACGGGATTGTCTCTGGCTTGGGATTTAGTTCATGAATTTCCGAAATTAAACCTTGAAATTTTTGAAAAATCCAGGGGTTGTGGGGGGCGTATGGCAACCCGAAGAATCGAAAATCTGAGATTTGATCACGGAGCTCCATGCATCAAGAAAACCGAAGTTTCAGCAAGGTGGATTGATTTATGGAAGCAAAACTCTGCTCTTTTGTCATTTCCGGAAGATGAGCAAAATAGCTTTTGTGGAAAACTGGGTATGACAGATCTAGCGAAAGTCTTAGCGCGTTCTTTACCTGTTTTTTATCAAGAAAAGATTCTTTCGTTAGCATACAAAAAAGGGACTTGGTGCTTGAAGAATGACCAAGCCATAGTGAGAAAAGCTCAGCAGGTGGTACTCACCTGCCCTATTGCACAGTCGCTTGAAATCTTAAAAATGTCTGAAATTGATTTTGATCCCGGTCTGGATATTGAGTATTCACGTGCTTTGGTATTGCTTGTGGAAGCAACCCAAGATGGGAAGCCCTGGGTTTATCGGGAGCAAGTAGGAGGCGGGATCTTTTCGATTTGTGCGCAACATGCTAAGGGGTATTCACAAAGACCTTCTTGGACTGTGGTGATGGATCCCCACTGGAGTCGCGATCACTTCGGTCTTGAGGATCATGAAATTCAAGCTCAAGCATCTGAGGTGATGGTTCGTCAAATGCCAGAATTTACCTGCTTGCAAATCAAAAAATGGAAATACTGTCAGCCATTGCGTATTTGGCCTCGTTGGTTTGAGAGCCCTGCTCGCAATCTTTATTTGGCAGGCGATGCTTTTGGAGGTCCTAGTCTGTCAGGGGCTTTAAGAAGTTCACAGGGTCTTTTCCAAAATCTACTAAAATCTTAGTTGCTACTTCGACGTAAAGAGATGGATGAGCACTTAAAAGTATTCACTCATGTGGATCGCAGGGGGGCCTCGGGTCTGAGGGTTGATCAAAAGCCTGAAGCGTTCAAAAGAGGTCTAGATCATTGCATGCAGATGAGAGGTTGTTTAGCAGTGAGCGTGAATGGTTTTGTAGCTGGCACGTGAGAACCTTAATTTTTATGTTCAGTAAGAAGTCAAACCGGAGGCAAGATGAGAGTACTGAGAGCTAAGTTCGGCAGCGGATAAAATCGCAGTACTGTGGAGTCATAGGAATCAGGGGCTGATTTTTTCTGTTTGAAACTAAGGTCCAAAAAACGAATCTTAGGCAAATGGCTTTGAATCTTTTGAAAAAAGAACCCACAAGAAAAGTATCAGAAGAAAGCAAAAGATGGCTGCCATTCATATGCGTAACTTCTGAAGCTTCAAGTCCGGATCTGAGTAGACGGATAGGGGAAGTTCCTATTGGTTACGTGGCATTCGTTTTTTTTATTAACAATTCCTGAAGTCTTCGATACTAAATAACTGGATAAGGTTCATACATTAAAAGGAGCTTCTGTGGCATTTTCGAATATGTGCTCAGTTTTTTCCTCGTTTTATTTTTGGTTCTATCTCCTGCAAAAGCGGATAATCGGCCATTTTTTTATGCAATGGCAAACCATATTATCCAAGGTTATCAAGATTATGTAGTTCGTTTATTCAAGTACTATCAGAAGCAGATAGATTTACTTAGTGACGAGAGTCCTCTGAAAAAGGAATGCGATCGATTAGCGGAAGAATTTGAATAAGATAAAAAAAGAATAAAAGATGATTTTGAGAAAAAAGAACGAGAGATTTGTAGCGTAAGTCGTGTTATAAGTTTTGAAGAAAAACACGAAAAATTCCTTAGAATGAAGGCTGAGTACGAAGCGAGTATCTCTCGTGACAGCAGGATACAGAGTCTTAGTTCAGAGATTGACTCGATTTTTCAAAATTTTAAAGTCGAAATGGATCAGTTTGTTCAGAAGCTTGGTGAATCCATTTCTTTGAAAGCAGAATTGGGTACTTTCCAGGAAAGTATTCGAAACAAAACGCATCCTAGCGCTCAAAAAATTTATGAAGCTTTTCCTAATTTCAACGTTTATATGGGTGCACTTGATGCAAGCTCTTCTGGATCAAGAGAAGTATGCTCACGATAGGTGGTTTGAGGCAGAGAAAAATGCACTTGGCTATTTCTAAAACGCAGCAAACAGACAGAGAGAAGTTTACGAGAATTATGTGCCTTATGTGCTAGAGGTCGATC
>DAISZI010000069.1:0-7518 GCA_036824885.1 Oligoflexia bacterium | reverse complement strand
TAAATTAGTGAAAAGGGGTATCTCACTTCTAGTGTTGGATTATCAAAAAATAGAGTCAGCATTTGGAGGAAGTGTCAGGCAGGAGATTTTGGTTCAGGCGGGCATTGCTCAGGAGAAAGCAAAGAAGCTTACGGGTTTGTTAAAGCAGTCCAAACTCAAAGTGCAAGGACAGATTCAAGGAGAACAATTGAGAGTTACAGGAAAGAATCGCGATGACTTACAGGCTGCCATTGAGTTTTTGAAGAAGCATCAAGTAGAGGTGGGGCTTCCTCTTCAATTTGGGAATTTTAGGGATTAAATGTCTATTGGGGTATATTTTGTCAGTTTAGGATGTCCTAAGAATTTAGTGGATTCTGAGGTGATGCTCGGATGTTTGAGTGAGGGTCCCTACCATAGGGTCTCTGAGCCTGAGCAGGCGGAGGTCATTATCGTCAATACTTGTGCTTTCATTGAGGCTTCTCAAAAAGAATCCATTGATCTCATTTTTGAGATGGCGCATTGGAAGGAAGAGGGGCGTTGTCGATTGCTTGTGGCTTCTGGGTGCTTACCTCAGAGGTATCCTTCTGAATTAGAGAAACTATTGCCCGAGGTGGATCTTTTTGTAGGTACGGGGCAGTACCATCGTATCCGGGAGCTTTTAGAGAAGGACCCCTTAGCTTCTCGCAGTTATATTGATCAACCGGCTTTTATTCATACAGAAAAAAATGAGAGGGTACATACCGGCGCTTTGTACCGTGCTTATCTTAAGATTTCTGAAGGATGCAATCGGCGTTGTTCTTTTTGTATTATTCCGAAATTAAGAGGCAATGTACGTTCTAGGACGGTGAGCTCCTTGGTCACAGAAGCAGAAGGGATGGCAAAGCGAGGGGTTCGGGAGCTGAATTTGGTCGCTCAGGATCTCAGTGAGTACGGGATGGAGTGGAAGTACCGTGAGCGGCTTGAGACTTTGTTGCCTGCACTTTGTCGCGTTCAAGGCATTGAGTGGATACGGTTGCATTACTTGTATCCGGATGCGTTTTCAGAAGAACTTTTGGAGATTGTGGCTCGTGAGCCTAAGATTGTGAAATACTTAGATATGCCCATTCAGCATACCTGTGATCGTGTTTTAAAGATGATGAACCGACGCTTGACCCGTTCCCGTCTTTTTGAGTTAGTAGAGAACATTCGTAAGAAGATTCCTTCTATGGTATTTAGAACGTCTATTATTGTAGGTTTTCCAGGAGAGACCCAAGAGGAGTTTGAAATGCTTTGTCGGGATTTGATGGAGCTTCGTTTGGATTATGTGGGTGTTTTTTCGTATTCTCAAGAGGACGGAACTCCTGCCGCTGAGTTGGGTCAACAGATCCATCCTCAGACCAAAAGAAAAAGGCTTCGTATTTTAACCGAACTTTTAGAACAAAATGCGTTGGAGCAGCAGAAAAAGTATTTAAAAAAACGTGCACCTGCACTCATTGAAGGCGTTTGTGCTGAGACCGATGCATTGTTAGAGGCAAGGCTTGCGTCTCAAGCAGAGAAGATTGATGGCAGGGTTTTAATCAATGATTTAGAACTCTTGGATCCTTCTGAGCAAAAGTTACTCAGAGCAGGTGATTTTGTAGAAGTGGAAATTACGGAAGTGCTTCCCTATGATTTGGTGGCACGAGTCACGCGTGTTTTGCAGCCTTATCGATTTGCCGCAGAGTATGATCTCAGTGTTACGTAGATTTGATGGTTGCTTTGCTCCAGAAAGTGTTCCCAACTCCTTAACTCTTTGCCCAGAGCGAAAAAACTGGGACGCCTTTCTTAGGCCCTCTTTTTACTCTAAGGTTAAAAGTCAAACTCTTGCGAGGATGTTTTTTCCATGATAGGGGAACCCAGTTTAATTTTTTTCTTCAAAGCTATGAGGACCTTTGGGTTTGACCCAGGAAATGCCCATAGCAGCTAAGGCGATGCAACCGCAAATGCAAAGCACGGTGTGAAAAGAAGTGAGAAAGCCTCCTTCTTGATGTAAATTCCAAGTAAAAAGAGAGCTACTCAGTCCTGTGCCTGTCACCGAACCCAAATTTCTGATAGTCGCAAGCATTGCAGAGGCAGTGTTGATTTTAGTCTCAGCAACGACTCCCATGATCGAGCTGTTATTGGGAGATTGAAAGATTCCTGTGGCAAGTCCAATGCCGGCAAGTGAAGTGAAAATTTCCCAGGAAGCGGTTTGATTCGTGAATCCTGTGCCAAAAACTCCGCCCATTTTCAAAAGGGTTAAACTCCCAATGGCAGCGCCTAAAAGACTTAAGCCTCGACTTCCCATGCGATCAGAAATTCTTCCACTGATCGGAGCTGCGACAAAAATGGTAAGTGGGATGGACGTCATTAAAAGTCCAGCTTTCTGGGGAGATAATTGCTGAATATCCTCTAAAAAAAAGGGAACCAGAAGATGAACTGAAGAAAAAGACATAAAAAAGAGAAAACTTGCTGCGTTTGCGGTCCAAAATGTTCTATTTCTAAAAAGAAGCGTATCGAAGAGGGGCTGTTTGCACTGTCTTTCCACGTGCAAAAACAAACTTCCTATTAGAATTACACAGAGAGTCAGCAGGAATTGAGTGCCATGCAAGAGCTGGCTTGCTTGCTTGAGTATTTGTACGTCGGGGGCATTAAAAAGCAGCATGAATAGCAAGAGAAAGACCATTTGAAGCAAGGCTCCTGCCCAATCAAAGGAGTCAGGGATGATAGAAGGTTTATCCCGTGGTAAGTAGCGTTGGACAAAGCTGATTCCCAAAGCTCCAATTGGGATATTGATCCAAAAAATACTCCTCCAACCAATGTTAGAAATGAGCAAGCCTCCTAAACTAGGACCTGATACCAATCCTATGCTGACCGCCATGGTCAGAATACCTAAAGCGGTACCTCGTTGTTTCCTGGAAAAGGTACTTGTGATGATGGCAGGCGCATTCGCGAAGAGCATCGCTGCTCCGATCGCTTGGATCACTCGAAAAAGTATCAGAGTATTTAAATCAGGTGCTAAGCTACAAAGTGCAGATCCCAGGACAAAAAGCATGAGTCCTGTTTGAAAAACGCGCTTTCGGCCGATGTGATCGGATAGCTTTCCAAAAGGAAGTAGGAGGGCTGTCACGGTAAAAAGGTAAACGATGACGATCCATTTCACTTGGTGGAGGTCTGCTGTGAGCGCTTTACTCAATGTAGGCAAAACAATATTGACGATACTTGAATCTAAAGTTGCCATGAAGGTGCCAAAAGCAACCGAAGTGAGGATATACCATTGATGGCGAGATTTCATTGGAACTGAGTGTAACAATTTGAGTGCTCAGGATCAATTATGCTATGAAGAAGTTATGCGAAACCTGACAAAAGTACTGAGCTCTTGTTCTGATCGGTTGAGAATACAGATTTTAAAAATGATCACTCAAGCGGGCTCAGGGCATCCTGGGGGCAGTCTCTCTGCTATTGATCTGATCACTGCTTTGTTTTTTGACGCGATGGAGGGTTGGGATGCTCCTTCTTGGGAAGGCTTAAGTGAGGATCGGGATCGGTTCGTTCTTTCTAAGGGGCATGCGGTACCCGCACTTTACGCGGTTTTTTTAGAAAAAGGCTGGATGACTCAAGAGGAAGCTTTTCAGTTGAGGCAGTTAGGCTCCCGTCTTCAAGGGCATCCTGATCGCGTTCGCTTACCCTGGGTGGAAGCTTCCACGGGATCTTTAGGGCAGGGTCTTTCTGTAGCATTAGGACTTGCTTTGGGTCTTGCTCATAAAAAGCCTCGACCGCAGGTGTATTGTCTTGTAGGGGATGGAGAGATCCAAGAGGGTCAGATTTGGGAGGCGGCCTTAGCGGCTCCTAAGTTTGCGCTTTCTCATTTATGTGTGATCGTGGATGCCAATGGCGGACAAATCGATGGGCCGGTGGAGCAGGTCATGCCCCTTGAGCCCTTAGTGAAGAAGTGGGAAAGTTTTCGATGGAATGTTTTTGAGGTGGATGGGCATTGCATGGATGAGATCAGGCAGACTCTTGCTCAGGTCAAGCGTTTCAGGGATCAGGGATCTGCTCCGAGTGTCATCATTGCTCGAACAGTGAAGGGCAAGGGTGTTTCATTTATGGAAGATCAGATCCTGTGGCATGGAATGGCTCCCAGTGAAGCACAGTGCTTACAGGCTATCGAAGAAATTCAGCGACGATGGGAAGAAAAATGAGTTTATCGACAAGACGTGCTTTTGGTGAAGCTTTAGTACTTTTAGGGGAGAAACACCCTGAGATTGTGGTCCTTGATGCTGATCTTTCTAAATCTACGCAATCAGAGCTTTTTGCTAAAAAATTTCCTGAGCGTTTTTTTGAGATGGGTATTGCAGAAGCTAATATGATTGGAGCGGCTGCAGGTCTTGCTTTTGCAGGAAAGCTACCTTTTGCCTGTAGTTTTGGATGTTTTTTAACAGGGAGGTATGACACAATCCGACTGAGTGTTGCTTACGCTCAGGCCAATGTGAGGCTTGTAGGAACCCATGCGGGATTGGGTGTAGGGGAAGATGGCTATAGTCAGATGGGTTTGGAGGATATCACCTTAATGAGGGCACTTCCCACCATGGGGGTCTTTCAACCGATGGATGCTGAAGAAACTCGGCTCATCCTTGAGTATTTGGTGAGCACCTGGCGTGGGCCTGCTTATTTGAGGTTGTCACGTCAGAATTTGCCCGATTTTCCTTTAGTGGGGGCTGTTTTTCAGCCAGGTAAACTGCGATGTATTCGTGAAAAGCTAAAATCTCAGCGTGTGCTTGTTTTGGCAACCGGAAGTACGGTGGAGCAGGCTTGTTTAGCTTCTGAGATCCTGGAGACTTCTCCTATTGGTCTATCTGTTTGGAATGTCCACTGCTTGAAGCCTTTTGATGAAGCAACCCTTCTTGAGCTGATGCAAGGTTATTCTTTAGTCGTGACGGTGGAGGATCATACCGTGGTGGGAGGCTTGGGAAGTGCGGTAGCGCAAGTCATGGCTCAGGTATCTCGGCATCCACGGTTGATCTGTTTGGGCGTTCAAGATATTTTTGGGGAAAGTGGGAAAGCTTCTTTGTTGTACGAGCGTTTTGGAATTTCAGGTGCTGCCATTGCTTCTCGCATACTTCATGAGTTTACTTGATAGAAAGGAAAATCGGTGTTTGAGCAGACTTGGATCGTAGGATCTTTTCGCTGTAACTGTAGATTATGGGCTTGTCGACGTACAGGGGAAGCAATTTTAGTAGATCCAGGGGATGAAGCCCCTCGATTGATTGAGGCTTTGAAAGAGATCTCGTGGGATATTCCCTTGAAGGTGAAGTACCTGCTCCATACCCACGCTCATTTAGACCATATTGGTGGTACTCGTCACGTGAAGGAAGCTTTTTCAGAGAGTCAGATTGCACTTCATCGTGCGGATGAGCCTTTGTACTTGGGATTGTCATTGCAAGGGACTTATTTTGGATTGGTTTACGATGAGCCACTTCCTATTGATCAGTTTTTAGAAGATGGTCAAATTTTAGAGGTGGGAGATTTAAGATTTTCGATTTTACACACGCCCGGACATAGCCCAGGAAGTATTTGTATTCAATCGCATACTTCAGATGCACCCGTTCTTTTAACGGGGGATACCCTTTTTCGTGAGGAAATTGGGAGGACTGATCTTTGGGGTGGAGATGAGCCTCTCATGCTTGAAAATATTCATCAGAAGATTTTAACGCTTCCTCAAGATACCCGTATCTGTCCGGGGCATGGTCCTGACACTTCTGTAGGCTGGGAGAGGTCTTTCAATCCTTATTTGTGAGACTTAAAGCTTTTGTCATGATTTCAGGCAAGCGTGTGATTTTGAGACTGGGAAGTTTGACAGTGACTAGCACTAATCTTGCTTCAAAAAAAATAGTTCCCCCCTGAGGGATAAACTCTAAGGCATGGAATCCTGGGTTCCAAGGATGCTCAGAGGTAGGTACAAAAAATTGCTGAATTTTTAACCGAGCGCCTGAGTATTCTAGAAGTTGGGTGATCACAGAGATCTTTTGTTCGTAAACGAGGGGTTTGAAGTACCTAGCATGGCATTCACTCAGTGCGATGGTCAGTTGCGATGTCCACAGTTGCCGTAAAGAGCAATTTGCATCCATTAAGGCTGAAGTACGTGCTCGTTCACAAAGAATGAGGTAGTTGGGGTGATGAACAACTCCTCCTGGATCGAGCAGATCAAAATCAATCATCGTTTGATAGACATGGAATGCTTGGTTTTTCATGGTTTGCTTGGGCGCATTCTAAGAAATGTACGTCTGATCCTCAACTGAAAAATTGAGCTTTTTTGATCTGATCAGGGCATTCGTCCGATGGAATAGGGAGAAGATCCTCGTTGGCTGTATCCACGGGTCTGATCAACGTATTTCTCCAAGCCTCATCAGGTTCAGTAAATTCATGTTCTTGGCTATGCAGAAATCCCAGTCGAACTATTTTGCGGAGAATGTCTTTTAATTGGCGGATGATCGAAGCAGTTTGAGCCGCAGTGAAGTTGCAACTCATCCTCCCGTCAGGAGGTAAAACCCAAAATTGATCGACTTCATTTGCGACGCATTCTATTTGTTGGGCAAGCAATCGAGTGCTTGAGGTATCAGAGCCACATAGCTCAGCGACTTCCTGGTCGCACTTCACTTGAAATCGAAGGAGATTGACAGCATTTTTAAGTATTTGGATTGTCTCGCTAAACGAAGTAGCTTTTTTTATCGAGAAAAGCGTTCTTCTGATCTCATCGTAATCCGCGCTGATATACGGTTCTGAGTAGGATTCTCCTAAGGGAGGATCAGTTCGAATATCTTCGGGTGGGTGAGCTAATGAATTAGCATGCATAGCTAAACCAAAAGCAAGAAATACTGTTTTTTTCATTTTCATACATCAAATTCCAAAATTCTACGCATGTAGTCAATCATCTCTACTCTTTTTGGATAGATCACTTGGCAGGTAGAAAAAATTGTTGAATTTTTAACCGAAGTGCCTGAGCACTCTAGAAGTTGGGTCATCGCACAGAACTTTTGGTCGTAAAGCTGAGGTACCCAACGCAAGGAGCAATTTGCATCAGTTAAAGCACAAGCTCGTTCACAAAGCATCAGGTATTTTGAGTGACAAACGATTTCTGCTGGATCAAGCAGATCAAAATTAATCATGGGTTGATCGACCTGGAATACTTGGTTTTTCATGGTTTGTTTGAGTTCATTCTAAGAAAGGTAAATGCTCAAGGAAAAAATCGAGCTTTTTTGGTTTTCTCAGGGGGATTCGTCCCCTGGAATGGGTAGGGGATCTGCCGCATCTACAGGTCTGATCCAGGTATTCTTTGAAGCTTCATGAGGTAAATTCAATTTTTTAAATTTATATTCTTGGCTATGTAGAAATCCCCATCGAATTATTTTATTGAGAATGTGTTGTAATTGTCCGACGATCGAAGCAGTTTGAGGTGGAATGAAGTTACTATTCTCACCTAGATCGGCAACTAAAAATTGAAATTGATCGATTTCACTTCCGATGAGCTCTAGGAGTGTCTCA
>DAISZI010000339.1:0-1791 GCA_036824885.1 Oligoflexia bacterium | reverse complement strand
AGGAATAGAGGGGTATAGCACTTTGCGAAAAAAAAATGCCTCTTCTTGGTAATCTCTCAAGCTTGGATCAGTATTATTTCCTCGCCCTGGGCTATCTTCTTCATGAACAATCATCTGAAGTTCAGGGGCTATTTTTTGTACGATAGGAACAAACTCTTTATGCACTAAAATTGTATTAAAAGGATGGGAGACTTCTTGGAATGCCTTTAAAAAAAACAGGAGATCACCTGCATGGTAGGGCATCACTGCGATACGGCACGCGGGTAATTCTGATTGCTTTTGATAAGCAAGAAGTGCGTGCATCGTTGTCAAGGTGTAAAGGGGTGAGATGCTTTCTGAAAAAAAATGAAGTTTACCGTTAAAAGATTTTTCAATAACATCGAATCGTATAGCTTTTTTTAGGTCAAAAGCTGTTCGAAGGTACATAAAATCTGCATTCGCTGAAACAACTGACAAAAATCGAAGGTAAAAAAGTTTTTCAGCCATTTTTTTTTGAAAAACAGATCTTCCGAAAAAATACCCTAAAGGAACATCGTTGGATGAAGCAATCAGGGCTATGTCTTCATGATCCCTGTTTTCAACAGCACGCAATGCCTGTTGATATAAATCAGCATGAACATCGATAAAGGAATTCATGACTAAGAAATTTCCCTTTGCTCCAATTTTTAACGCTTGAGCTACTATAGCCTCTATATAACGACCAGGATTTGCAGCGAATGAATAAAAAATATGCAACTCAGATTCAGGTATTGCTTCATAAGAAAGATGAAAATTGATCAATTCAATAGCAAGATCTCGGTCTGTATTTAAACGAATTTCTTTTTGATCGCTTGTATTGAGGTTGAGGATGGAGAGTCTGGGTTGCATCTTATGCGCCTGAGTCTTGGTATTGTTCTAGCTCGTGAAGCAGGGAGTCTTGTAAGTACTCGGAAGCCTTTCTCGGAGGTTTGCTGTCTAAACCATTATTCCATGAATTACGATGATCAGTCATAGCAAAAGAAGCAATGATTTCTTGGTTTCAGTAATGGTTGAAGCTACTTCTCTCAGATGCAAGACATGCTTGCGTGTTGAAAACCAGGACAACGTTTGAGATGGTGACTGTTTTTTTAAAAATGCTTCACTGATCATTTTCGGGTTAACTTGAATAGTTTTTTTAGAAGGAGCTTGGTCCTAGGCTTTATTTTACTACGGAGAGATACGCTAGTACTTTGACTTCCGATCTTTTGATCCATCATAGTTTCAATTTAGATATAGGTTTCAAGCTAGTTGTCGCTTCGACCGATTAGGTCACTGTACGCGGTCAACTCTAGCAAAATTACCCATCACTTTCAAGCTAGAAAACGATGGTGTCGGACTCATCTTCTCAGCGAGAGGGGGTATGGTTAGCGGTCTACTAGCGGTGGTTGAAAAATTCTATCAAATTAATCGACATTTCTTTTTGGGGTTTTCCGAATGCTCTGTGGCTTTCATGATTTTGAAAAGAGATTTTCTGTCCTAGCTGAACGAGGAAGATCTAAGGGACTAAGCTTCCTCTCGCTTATTGACAAAGCTTGGAAGCTTCCGCTTCCCTGGCCTGAAGTTCTTCTTGAGAAAATGATGCAGTATTTGATGAGATTCAAGCTTTCTTGTCTGAGATCAAGGGCTTCTGGGGTAGGTGAGGAGATGTTTCAGGGACACAGAATAAATTAAAAAGGCTAATTATCGAATTTATTTAACAAAAACTAATCTTTTTGTCACGCCGATTCACAAGGGAAGTGCATTGAGATTAATTAAAACCATAGAGTCAAAAAA
>DAISZI010000068.1:0-7563 GCA_036824885.1 Oligoflexia bacterium | reverse complement strand
GAGGGAGACTTGTCTATTCACGGGGGATTGCGATCGGATGCTTTGAAAATAGATGTCCGTGTATCTGGCAATCATTGGAAGTATGCAAGAGAGCATTTTAAAAAGGTGACAATTGTTGCAGGCTATGATGGTGGTTTGTACTTTGTGCGTTCGTTTGAAGCGATCAAAAGAACAGGACGTTTTTTAGGAGAGATCCGTTATCGTCCGGAAAAAAGTATTGATTGGAAATTTCGTTCTGATCAAGTTCTTTTGCGGGATTGGGATGTTTTGGCAGAATTGGATGTTCCTATTCGAGGAAATATGGAGTTTGAAAGCCATGGAAAGGGTGATTGGAAAAATTTAGGCTTTGAATCGGAAACGCATTGGAAATTGAAAGATCTGAATGTTTGGGGTCTTTTCATTGCTCCCAGTGAAGTGCATTTAAAAACACACGAGGGGAGGGCTTCATTAGACGCGAATCTGATGGATGGTGCAGGCAGTCTCAGAGCAGACTATTATTTAAATGGAAACCATAAAAACAAGATTCATGCGATATTGAATCGATTTGATTTTTCAAGCATGCTTTTTTTATTGAATAGGAAGCTGAGAAAAGAGCCTCAGTTGCAGGCTAAGGTTTCAGCAGATTTGAAGCTTGAGTTTGAGGGTTCTCGTTTTGATGAGGGAACTGGCTTTTTTGCGTGGTCCGAGTTTCTTTTAGAAAAAAAAGGGCTTCGGTTTTATTTAGAGAAGCCTTGTTCTGCTAAGATTCAAGAAGGGTCTTTTCAGATGGATCCGGTTTCTTTTCGGTCTGGGGCAGATCAAATAGTCTTGGATCTTTCGAGTAAGAAAAGTATTTTGCAAGGATCAGGTGCGGGACGTTTGGATCTGGCCTTGTTTGAGTTTTTTATTCCGTCTTTGGTGCAGTTTTCTGGAAAAGCCAGGTGGAATTTTGCGATGCAAGGCTCTTGGAGTCATCCTGAAGTTTCAAGTGTTTTGACCTTAGAGGGAGCTTCTTTACTGATGGATTTTTTAGATGCTTCTTTTGAGAAAATTCGCGGGGTTTTTCTTTGGAAGGATCAAGGATTTTCTTTTCAGCAAGTGGAAGTTTTGTTGGGAGGGGGCTCTGTTATTTTAGGAGGGAAGGTTCATTTTCGGAAATGGGGATATCCTGAAGTTTCTATTCATTCTTCTATTTTAAATAGCAAATTTAAAATTTATCCGTTTCAGTACGCTCGATTGAAGGGGAATTTGGATTTTGTGGGAGATGGAACTTTTTATACATTAGAAGGAAATGTTTTGCTGGATTCTGCATTATTTAAGGAAAAATTTAATCAAAAAGTGGGAGTGGAAGGTACGAAAACTTTGTCTTATGCGCCTCAGAGGCAAGCGGAGGCTCAAGACGCTAAAATTCGACTCAATGTCAAGGTAGCTTTAGATAAAGGTGTTTTGATTCAGAATGATCTCATGCGAAGCACTCAGATCCAAGGAAAGGTTCAAGTTCTCAATGCTTTGAATGCACCTGCCTTGCTTGGAAATTTGCAAATTTTGCGAGGAACTTTGATGTTTAAAAGCAATGCGTTTCAGATTCAATCGGGTTCTGTTACTTTTGATAGTCCGACTGCTTTTCAGCCGAATTTTGATTTGATTGCTTCGACTGAGATTAATGCTGTAAAAATTAGGATGTATGCTACGGGGAGTGCTCAGCAGATAAAAATTGAGTTTACTTCGAATCCTACTTTGCCAGAGTCGGATATTTTGTCGCTTTTAACGACAGGATTGACTTCTTACGATACTCAGCGATTAAGTGCTAATGATTTAGGCGTGGTTCAACGAGGAGAAGCGGCTTCTTTGGTTTTGCATTCTTTAGATTTTAATCGCGATCTTGAAGAAAAAACGGGGTTTCAAGTGAAGCTAGATGAGTCTTTGAATAACCGTCAGGGAACAAGTGTTTTTACCCCTCTTTCGCAAGCAGATACCGCTGCAGCCCCTCAGATTACTATTAGAAGGCAATTGAATCAGCGGCTGAGTCTTTCTGCTGGAAGTACCGTGGGGATAGGCACGAACAAGTCTAACCAGCTCAATATGGATTACTTGGTAAACAAAAATTTTTCATTAACGAGTGTTTTTACTAATTATGGGAATTCAGGCACTTCGGATATTCAGTCGTCTACGCAGACTACTGAAAATTCCTTTGGTTTAGATTTGAAATTTCAGAAAAAATTTAAATAATGATTTGGCTTTTAATGGCTTTTTTTTGGTTTGGTCTTTCTGAATGTGAGATTCAGGCACAATCAGAGGTTCTACATTCAGATCGAAAAATAGAAATTGATGCCATTTCTTTCAAGGGTTTGCATCTTTTTTCTCAACAAGAGCTATCGGGATTTTTACACATTGCTCCTGGAGATTCGTTAGAGCGCTTGAAGGTCATTGAAAGTGAAGAGAGTATTCAGCATTTTTATGCTTTGCATGGGTATGAAAATATCAAAATTCAAACCCGTTTGGTACGTCAAGAAGGAACGATCATTTTAGAGTTTGATATTCAAGAAGGCAAACCTACGCGTGTGGATCGTGTCGAAGTTTTGATAGACTCTGGTTTGCCTGAACTTCAAAAAAAAATTGCTTCTTATGTTGATTTGGGTTCAGGTGATATTTTTCAGCAAGATAAACTTTTAGAATTAAAGAGAAAGATTCGCGATTTATTGATTCGGGAAGGGTATATAGGATCTTTAGAAGAAAGTACCTTATTTGAGTCTCAAGAGCGCGCATTGGATGCGAATACGTCTCGATGGATGCATATTCAAATTCATTTAAAGTTAGGAGAGAAAATTCGTTTTGGATACCGAGGGAATAAATTATTTACTCGAGGAACCTTAGATGCTTTGGTGAAAGATTTGCTCATGGGAGGGGCTGGGAAAGACTTTATTCATTTAATTGAGAATAAAATAGCAGAAGAATATCATAAAGTCGGGTATGCTTGGGTTCGTATTTCTTCTTACGCTGTGAAAGATACTCAAGGGAAAAAAATTATTTTTTCTATGGAAGAAGGTCCCTTGGTGCGTATTGAGCGTCTTGAGTTTGAAGGCAATGATGTCTATAGCAGCAAGTACCTGGAAGAGCTATTTTTTTCACGCGCTTCTTCTTTGGTGAAAAATGGGGTTTACGTAGAAAAAGATATTCAGAAAACTTCAGAGCTTGTCATTGAGCACCTGAAAGAATCAGGGTACCTCAATGCCAAAGTGATGGCAGTTCATGATTCTTTGGGAAAGAATCACAAGGATGTTTCTGTTTCAATTTATATATACGAAGGCGATCAAACGGTCGTTGAGCGTTGGAAGGTAGTAGGAATCCGTGCTTTGAGTCACCAGGAGGTAGCGGGTATGCTCGGTATTCAAACGGGCGTTCCTTTGAATCTTTATAGCTTAACAGAAGGACTTGAGCATCTGAAGAAAGCTTATCGTGATTTGGGTTATTTAGATTTTAAAATTTTGAATGAAGAAGATTCTGAAAAAAATCAAAGTTTAGTCCTTTATGATCAGGATTATCGATTGGCCACGGTTGATCTTCGGGTGAAAGAAGGGCCTTTGTACCGAGTGGGTGCTATTCGTATCGATGGTTTAGAAAAAACAAAAGATTTTGTGATTCGAAGGGAGCTTGCTTTTTCCGAGGGGGAGATTCTTGGAGAGTCTTTGATTTTGCAGAGTGAGAGGAATTTGAGGAAGCTTGGTATTTTTTCGGATGTCAGTATTCGCATTTTTGAAGATCCTGGGCATAGCGACCTTAAGTTGGTGAGAATTGCTGTGCGTGAGGCGGATCGAGGTTTACTGACCTGGGGGCCTGGGATTAGAAACGATTTGGGCATTCGTCTCTTCAGTCAGCTTTCTTACACCAATCTTTGGGGGTTAGATCATACAGCTTTAGTGACACTGAATGCGAATCGGAGATTTCGGCTTTATCATTTCCCTGAGTTTCAAGCCCAGGTTGCCTATGTCTGGCCGCATTTTTTAAAGTTTCCTTCACTGACCTTTCGTCCTACTTTTTCGGCTGGAAAAACTCAGTATATCAATTTTGCTGCGGAGAGTATCACGGGGAGCCTTGTTTTTGAAAAACCCCTTTCTTTGAAATACCGAGCGCAGCTAGGTTATACCCTTGAGAAAATTCATCAGTTTTTAGCTTTGGATCCCGTCAATGATGGAGAGCTGACGGTAGGTAGTGTTTCGCCTAAAATGATTTTGGACTTTCGAGACGAGGCTTTGAATCCGCATTCCGGAGTTTATTCTATTGTTTGGCTTGACTATTCTGCGCCTTTTTTGGGATCAAGTAAAGACGTGGGGTTTTATCGGGTGCAGTGGAGAAATGATTACCATTGTTCCTTGGGTAAGCACATTGTTTGGTATTTTAGTGCTCGAACAGGCTATGAGAAGAATTTTAATACCATGCCGGGATCTTATATTCCCTTGATTAAGCAGTTTGCTTTGGGGGGTATTGGAAGTTTGAGAGGGTACCAGGAACAAGAGCTCAATGTGCAGACCTTACCGATTACGGGGAGTTTGACTTACGTGAATTATCGGACGCAATTGGATTTTCCTTTTGCGGGATCTTTGAAGTTGGGAGTTTTTTTAGATGCTGCCAATCTTCTTTTGGATAGCTATTCTTTGGGCTCGCTTCGGTATGGGACTGGATTTGGGTTTCATTACGAAACCCCCGTGGGACCCATTAATTTGGACTGGGGGTTCAAAATCAATCGTATTGCTGGAACAGAGCCTTACGTCATTCACTTTTCCATTGGAGTTTTGTGAAAAAAGGAATTGATTTCGAGAAGCAGTTCGAGTAGGTTCACAAAATCATGTTTCAGCAGAAATCTTATCAGGCGAAGCGCTATGGTCCTCACTTCTTTGAAAATCAGGGCCCTCGTGCCCCTCGTTGGTATGTGGTGGATGCAACAGACCAGGTAGTCGGAAGACTTGCCACCATCATTGCACGAGTCATTACAGGAAAACACAAGCCTACTTACTCCCGTCATGTGGATACAGGGGACTTTGTGATTATCTTGAATGCCGAGAAAGTGGTTTTTACTCGTAATAAGTGGAAGGATAAACTCTACCGACATCATACAGGCTATGTAGGTGGCTTGAAAACGCAGACCGCGTTGGAGATGCTCAGGCGTCATCCTGAAGAAATTTTACGAAAAGCCATTTGGGGGATGACGGGAAAATCCACTTTAGCACGTCATCAGATGAAAAAATTGAAGATTTATCAGGGTTCTGAACATCCACATCTTGCTCAGATGCCCGTTGCATTGCCGCCTTGTGTGGTGCGTCGTACGGTACTTGAAAAAGCTTAGGAGAGGTCATGGAAAAGCGACATCATCAGGTTGGAAAGAGAAAAAACGCAATTGCACGAGTCTATCTCAGTCAGCGTTCTGGGGATGAAGGGGTGATTCGTGTGAATCATCGTTCTTTTGAGGATTACTTTCCTCGCCCTACCGCTCGGATGCTCATTTTACAGCCTTTGCAGCTAACATCCACGGTGGGTTCTTTTGATATTTATGTGAATGTTCAGGGTGGTGGTTTATCTGGTCAAGCGGGAGCTGTGAAGCACGGGATTGCTCGGGCCTTGCTTGAAGTGGATCCTGCCTTTCGTCCTGTTTTGAAAAAAGCCGGACATTTGACTCGTGATTCTCGAGAAGTTGAGCGAAAAAAATACGGTTTGTCTGGAGCCAGAAAACGTTACCAGTACTCGAAGCGTTAGTGGGGGCTATCTCCTCTGAGAGGTAGGGTTTTCTTTTTAAGCAAGATGGTTTCAGTTTTTTGAGGTGATACAAAATCTTTGTGCCTGCCACTTGGGTCTATTTTCAATTTAGTATTAATCCTATTTTGTTTTTGAGGGAAGTTGCACAGTAGCAGGAACGAACTTCTGATGAGACAGAAATTTTGTCTCTGAACCAGTAGGGGTATGTGTACTTTGTACGGGGGGTTTTGGGAGTTGATGAGAGCTCCCTGAAACTGACTATTGCTCTGCGACTAGCTGATGACCAAGGATTCTGGATTGCTACTTCTAAAATCTAGTACTAGTACAGTTTGAAATGATTGAAACAAGCTACCTGCTGCTTTTTTGAGGTCTAAGAATTTCGGAAAACCGCCCATCAATTAATCCAATATTTTTAATAGGCTTCCTGTTAGAGTAAAATAAAGTTTTCTAACACGTCTCAAAATCATGGGATCAAAAATGTGGTTTTTTGAGACATGCTCTTTACAAGATACGGTAACTTGGGTGTTCTTGCAGCATCAGTCTTTGTTGAATTGCTGCCAGATTTTGATCACAAGGTAAAGCACCTACAGAAGACAGTTGGCATTATTTTGTGCTGGTACTATCGCTATGAACATCATACGAAGCTTGTGGATCCGGTAAAAACCCTAAGTTAAATTACTTTAATATATTTCCCTAAAAAATTAAAATGAGTGAAAAGAGTTGACTGAATCATTTCTTTGAAGTACTGAATTTCAGATGAATAAATTTTCTTTTTTTGCGGTGTTATATTTTTTATATTATGCTTCTTTTGCTAGCGCTATGTACGGTAGCTCTGGGGGTACTTCTTCGAGTGAACTCAGACTTTTTGCTATGACCATTGCTGATGTGGGATTTCCAGAATTTTTTCAAAGAGACGATTTTGGCAATAATATTAAAAAATTAGAAATTTCACATTCGAGGATAAATCCTGAGATATTTAGGAGATTGCCTGGGGGTCTTAGGGAGTTGTCACTGAACTCGGTGAAAGATCTTAATGGAAATATGCTTTCGGTCGATCAATTTTTGGAGAACGTATCCTATTTAAACAACTTAAAAAGTTTAACTCTTGAGAATCAGAACATCAATGACTCAGATATATCCTTGATTACTCAAATCCGTGGGCTCAAATCGTTAAATCTCCCGAATAATCAAATGACAAGTGAAGGGTTCCTGCAGATTCTTACCATGCAGGGGCTTGAAGATTTAAATCTCAGTGATAACCAGATTGGCTCGTTCAAGCCCGTAAAGCTTGTCCCAGTAAGTATAAAACGATTAAATCTCAAGCATAACCGAATCAAAAATGAAGATGCACTCTACATAGCTAAAATATCAGGAATTGAAAAATTAGATCTTGCTGAAAATCAAATCGGAGATCTTGGGGCTTCTTACCTTGCTCACATGCGGGGGGTGGACGTCTTAAATCTCGGAAATAATCAGATCGGAGACCTTGGGGCTTCGAGGCTTTCTAGAATCCGAGGTTTGAGATACTTGTTTCTCAACTCCAATCGGATCACAGCTGCGGGGGCTGAGAGCATTTCAAAAATGGAAGGGATGGTGCATTTAAATCTAAGCGATAATCTCATCAAAGATGTCGGAGCGTGCCATATTGCTTGTATGAGCTCGCTGAATTTCTTGGAACTCGAATCCAATCAAATAGGGGTGGCGGGGAGTATTAGTATTTCTCAAATGCAAGGCATTACATCGTTGAATCTTGCTAAAAATCAAATCGGGGATGCTGGTGCAGAACACATTGCTCGCATGCAAAATATTGATACCTTGAATCTTGCTGAAAATCGA
>DAISZI010000067.1:3876-7580 GCA_036824885.1 Oligoflexia bacterium | reverse complement strand
AAAAATTTAATTTTTTTTAATTTTTGATTTTTATGTTTTTGGTGCGGAATGCGGGCTCTTAAGTTCTTCTTCAATGAATTCTCATGGTCGAAATCTCTTGGGATCAGCTAAAAGAATAGTCAAACTGAATGGCCTTAAAGTTATTTCCTTTTTGATCTTGGATCCCTTTCATCACAGCTTTTAAGAGAAGAAGCAGTTTCTTAAAGCCAAACAATTGAAATCATTAATTCGTGTCTCTACCACTTTCATGAAGCATACGAATCTCTCAACTAATGATTTAAAGAAGGAGTCTGCCACCATCAATCACGAAAACATTTCCTGTAATCCAACTTGCTTGTTCACTTAAAAAATAGCCAACACAAGCCGCAACTTCTTCAGGATTCCCTACACGTCCTAAAGGAATAGTCGATCCACGCTTAGCATAAAATTCTTCTAGCTCAGATTTACTGGAATGATAAAATTCGTGTAAAGAAGTACGAATAACACCTGGACAAATACAATTCACAGTAATACTTTCCTTTCCAAGCTCTTTAGCCATCGTCAAACTCAATTGAATCAAAGCAGCTTTAGAGACAGAATAAGCAAGCGCTAAATGATTCGGCAAAACTCCAGCAGTGGAAGAAATATTCACAATGCGACCTCCGTCAGAATTTTTAACCATCATCGGAGCCAAACACTGAGACAATAAAAAAGAACCCTTCAGGTTGATGCTCATAGCTTCATCCCAAGTGGACTCACTCGTCTCAAAAAGCCCTCCTAAAGAATAAATACCCGCGTTATTCACTAATGCATATACATTTTTGTAGATGCTAGTGATTTTCTGCACTGCTTTTTGAATATGATCTTTATTTCTTAAATCACATACGAGAAAATTCGCAACTTCTGAACTTGCATCTAATGATTTTAATGCATTTTCTAGTTTTTTTTTGCTTCTGCCTAACAAAACTACGCGATAGCCAGCTGCAATAAGAAATTTTGCTACAGAAAAACCAATCCCGCTACCACCGCCAGTAATGACGACTGTCTTATACTTTTTTTTATGATTCATCACTCGAAAATATTATCAGAAGAAGACGAATTATCAACATTAATTGAAATACTCAAAAGACCGAGCATTGATCCACAGTATATAAAAATAATAAAAAAGTTAAAAGCGTCGAAAAGAGTTGTATGATCTTAATAAAAACAAGCATGAAAGGGTACAGCGCCCTGCAATATCTCTTAGGACTCGTTTTTTTTGTTACACATCTGTCAAGCTGCATGATCGGAGGATCCAACACAGCGAAAAAAGTTATAAGTACTTGCAACGTTCCCTCCGATCAATTAGGAACCATCTCAGGGCATTGGCTGACAACTCCTATTCCACTCGCCTTTCATGAAGGTGATTTCAACAGCTCGGAAATAAATGCTATAGTTGCTGCTGTGAACACTTGGAATGCGTTTTTTCAAGACTCCAAGCAAAAGACTCAGGAACTCAGTGTGACTACCAACGGCAATATTAATATGTCAACGCAATCAAACCCCAACACTCAAGGAAGTCTTTGCTCACAGAGTATTTTAACAGGCAATACCTTCACGGGAAGTGTAGTCATTTATAAACTAACATCTTGGCCGAGCAGCTACCCTGGAGCGGCTATTGCTCTGACCAGTTTTTGTACGACCAAACAGTCTAATTATCCTTCCATGTACATGGCCATCATGGAAATCAACTATCAAAATTTTTTCACTCGAAATCAATTTCCAGACTTGCAATCCATCACCCTTCATGAGCTGGGCCATGTCCTGGGACTCGATCACACCTGTTCTTCCTCAGGGGCCGCTGGATTTCCTAATTGTCGTGATCCCAATTTAAATCCGAGCTATACTGCTGCAAGCATGTACCCTACCTTCTATTTCAGTGCTGATGGATCAGGACAAGTGAAGCAAGACCTTGGAACAAACGATGAATCTCGAGTCAACTGCCTGTATTAAAAAAGCTTTTCCTTCGTATCTATGCCCAAAGATTTTATTTGAAGACACCCATTTACTCGTGCTATCTAAACCCTCGGGATTACTCAGTCAGGCTGAGCATCAGGGGGATTTCCATTTAGTAGAAGGCTTGCGCCTCTATTTAAGACGCCATTATGTGGGACTGATTCATCGTCTGGATCGCAATACCTCAGGCATCATGGTCGTTGCCAAAAGAAGTAAATCTGCAAGGCGCTTAACACAGGCTCTGATCGAAGGAACACTTACCAGGAGCTACTTAGGCATCGTCATAGGCAACTTAATGAAATCCGTCCGCTGGATGCATTTACTTCATAAAGATAGCGAAACTAATCATGTTTATGTAAGAGCCTCAGGTAAGCAAGCTATCCTTCAAGCAATGCCCCGACAAAAGTTTTCCTTTCAAAATCAGACGCTGACATTCGTGGAGTTCCTATTGGAGACAGGACGCTCCCATCAGATCCGAGTGCAAGCATCCCACGAAGGCTTTCCCCTGCTTGGAGACAACAAGTACGGAGCCAAGGTATCTTTTCCAAGACTTGCACTTCACTCTCATCGTTTAATTTTCCCCCATCCTATGTCTGGCGAAACTTTAACTTTTGAAGACCCCTTGCCTGAAGATTTAAAAATGCCTCCTTTGAGATAACTCTGAGAACCCAGTTTAACAGGAAAGGTTTCTGGAAGGTAGATGGGAGCGAGAAACATCAAATTTTTTTCGGCTTTTTGAGCAGCCATTAAAAGCTCCTCTTCATACTTCAATTGACTCATTTTAGTAAAATGCAACGAGCTAATGAAAATTCCATCTTCACTGAGTAACTCTAAAGCCATTTGATACAAATCTACAAAATCACGCATGCTCAAGCATCTTCCTTTTTTTCCATGAGAAAATGACGGAGGATCCAAAATGATCGTATCAAAAACTTCCTTTCTTCGTTTCATCTGAGCAAAGTAGCTTAAAACATCCTCACAGACCCACTTTGCTTGAGTCTGAAACGCATTGAGCTCCCAGTTATCTTTTGCCCAATGCAAAGTCGGTCGAGAAAAATCCACATTGACCACTTCACTCGCACCACCCCAAGCAGCAGCCATCGATAAACTTGCTGTATACGAAAAAGTATTCAAAACACGATGCCCCCCCTGATGTTTCATTAACCACTTTCTCAAAGGAGCATGGTCTAAAAACAATCCGGGATGATGGGTATTTTCTAATTGAATCCAAAACTTCAAAGGACCCTCTTCAACGACCAACCGCTCAGGAACCTGACCTCGTTGAACCCGAGAAGATTGAATCGCTCCTTTCCAAGGCCTCAGTTGAGTCACCACAGAGCGTGCCTGCTTCATTTCTAAAAAGTCCAAAATACAAGGTAAGACCTGCTGAATATCAGAAAACCCCTTCTTTTCCCAAAAAGTCACCCAATAATGATCTAAAAAACGATCAATCGCAACGCATTGCAAACCCCCCTCCCCTTCTGAAGCGCCATGGAAAACACGCAATGCCTGAGTGCTTTCAAAAAAACCTAAAGATTCCCTAAAATTCCACGCTCTCTCAAGACTCGTATTCTTTTGCATAAGTAATCGCATTTTTACCAAAAATCTATTAGCCTTGCTTGGAAGAAAAGAGAACCTCATGAAAACTACCCTGAATCAGAAAGAAATTAGTGAAGCTATCGGAAGCGAAGTTCCCCAGACCCACCAAGTTTTTTCAAGAATCCAAGCGG
>DAISZI010000067.1:0-3866 GCA_036824885.1 Oligoflexia bacterium | reverse complement strand
ACTTCAACCCGGAGACCTTTTTGTAGCGCTTCAGGGACAACAAGATGGACATGCATTCATTGAACTAGCGATCACCAAAAAAGCAGGCGGCATCGTTTATCAACCCGATAGCTGGACACCTTCAGCCTGCTCAGCCTGCTTATTCCCCGTGAAAAATACCCACCAGGCTTATCAAAAGCTTGCTCAAGCCTGGAGACTTCGTCACCCTATTCCAACTATTGTCATTGCAGGAAGCGCAGGTAAAACGACCACCAAGGAACTTTTAGCCTCCATGCTTCAGCAAAAATTCCCCGAAGTCCTCAAGACTCAAGCAAGTCAAAATGGCTACGAAGGTATTCCAGCGACACTGCTTTCTGGCAATAGCCATCATCAGGTCGCAGTGATTGAAGTAGGCATTGATCGTCAAGGCGCCATGCAAGAACATATGCACACCGTTCACCCCACCATTGCCGTCGTTACCTCAATCGGAGAAGAGCATTTAGAAAAACTCAAGGATCTTCCTACCGTCGCTCAAGAAGAAATCCAAGCTTTACAGCTTTGCCTGCAATGGGGAGGCGTAGCTTCCTTCGCTTTAGATGATCCCTGGATTCAAAAATACTTCCAAGCATCCGAGAGGGCTTTAGTCTTCTCTTTAGATCCTGAAAAATTTGAGTCTATCCGATTGCTTCCTGTGGCGGGTCAATGCTTAGGGCGCCTTCGCGAAGAAACCCTAGAAGTAGCATTCATCGAAAAAAAGCGACTGAAAGAGTCTTTTCATTTAACTTTACCCCTTCCTGGAAAACACAATGCCTCAAACGTCCTTGCAGCAACGAGCATTGCTTTACACCTAGGGGTGTCTCCAGAAGAAATCCAAAAAGCTTTATCTCAATTTCAAGCATTAGAAGGACGCTCTCAAATACGTCAATGCAGCGATGGGATAAGCATCACCTATGTCTTCTGCGACCATTACAACGCCCAGCCTCCTGCCATGGAAGCGGGATTGGAGACTTTCTTCAAGCTTTTTGAAAGCCTAAAAAAAAACAACCCTTCGAGTCAAAACTGGGTCTGCTTAGGAGACATGCTAGAGCTGGGTGCTGAAGAAATGCACTACCATCGACAATTAGCCAAAGAACTCAAAAAAGCAGACCATGTACTTCTTTATGGCCCTCGGATGAAATGGCTCCACGAGGAGCTTTCTTTGCTTCAGCAAAAAAATCTTTTTTCAGGCACTCACGAACACTTCACAGAACACGAGGCATTGAATACTTTTCTTCAAAAAGATTTTCAACCTGGAGATGCCGTTTTTATCAAAGGCTCCCGTGGTATGCAGATGCAGCATGTTTCAGAGCCATTGATCCTTTGGCTCAAAACCAAATGGAATCTTCAGGAGCAAGGCTCGTGAAAACTACCTTCATTGATCCAACTGTGGAAGGGATCCGAAAAGCATCCATTGCGATTCAAAATGACGAGCTCGTTGCAATCCCTACAGAGACTGTCTATGGCCTTGCAGGCAATGCGGCAAGTCCCAAAGCCATTGCTTACGTTTTTGAAGCGAAAGAACGTCCGAGCTTTGATCCCTTGATCGTGCATGTCAGCACACAAGCTCAAACCTGTGCAAAACTAGAAGCGCTCAAGTTAATTGACACAAAAACCCTGAGCTATTCACTGATCCAAAAAATTGATGCCTTGCTCGCTCGGTTTTGGCCAGGCCCACTGACCCTCTTACTTCCCAAAAACCCTGAAGTTTCTGATCTGATCACAAGTGGTCTTCCACAAATTGCCATTCGTATGCCCAAACACCCTATTGCTCAAGCACTCCTGGAAATTTCAGGCTGCTCATTGGTTGCTCCGAGTGCTAACCGTTTTGGACGCATCAGTCCAACCACCGCTGAAGCTGTTTTCTCAGAATTAAAAGATCGCATTGCATGGATTTTAGACTCAGGAACCTGTAGCGTGGGCATTGAGTCTACAATTTTAGGCTTCACTGAAGAAGGCCCTCAGATTTTGCGACCAGGAGGAACGAGTCTGGAGTCGCTTGAAACTTTTTTACAAGAACGCGTTTTAGTTGCAAAAGGCCCCCTTCAAGCGCCGGGTATGCTCAAAAGTCACTACGCACCTACCAAACCTTTTTATCTGCTTCCAGAAAAAATGAACACTCTGACCTCAGAACGGTTTTACCCATGGATTCAGCATTTACCTGCTTCCCAGACAGCTTCTGTAGGACTGCTTTTACTCCAAGGAGATCCTGAACAGTTAGGAAGAAACTTCCGTGAACTCACAGGAAAACCTGTGATCGCCAAAAGCCTCAGTCTCTCAGGAGATCTATCGGAAATAGCACAGAATCTTTTTCAATCCATGCGAGCATTAGATGATTCTGAATGCGAACTGATCTTCAGTGAACCCTGCTTGAACACCCAAGGATTAGGCTTTGCTATTGCTGATCGCCTCCAACGAGCATCCCATGCATAGCCACGATCTCACTCCCCGACTCATCAAACGCGCACTTGTCGTCACAACTGGCTTAATGGTCATAGAATTTTTAGGCGGATGGTTCTCAGGAAGTTTAGCGCTCATGTCTGATGCCTCCCATCTACTCACAGACACCGCAGCCTTGCTTCTGAGTCTTTGTGCTTTTTGGATTGCTCGCAAGCCAATGAACCCTCAGATGAGTTTTGGGTACTACCGTGCTGAGATTTTAGGTGCTTTGCTCAATGGCATTCTGATTTGGATGGTCGTAGGCGTACTGATTGTACAAGCCCTCTTCAGAATCGAATCTGCTCCAGAAGTCCACGCTCCCTTAACCATTGCCACAGCATGCTTAGGACTTTTAGCCAATGGGTATAATGGCTACCATCTACATCAGGCACAGCACCACAATATCAACCTGCGTGCAGCTTATATACACGTAATCGCCGACAGCATCGGAAGCTTAGGTGCGATGATTTCAGGAACTGTGGTTTGGTTTACGAAGTGGAATCTCATTGATCCTTTTATCACCTTGTTTTTTGCAGGTCTCATGCTTTTAAGCTCTTGGAGCTTGCTCAAAGAATCAGTGGCAATCCTCATGGAATCAACCCCCAAACAAATCAATCCCCAGGAAGTCACCTCGGATCTACAATCTCTTGCTCAAGTACAAGAAATACACGATCTTCACATCTGGAGTCTTTCCCTCGGAAGATTTGCTCTCAGTGTTCACATCGTCACCGAGAGCTCTCCCCAAGAAACTCTCTCCCGTGCAACCGAGCTTCTGCGAACCAAGTACCAGATCAGTCATACAACCATTCAAATTGAAAAAACGGCTACTTCGGTTTGGAACTGTACAAAGTCTTGATGAAGTGATAAAAAAACGGCCGTTGCATCCTTAGCTCAATTGGATAGAGCATCAGACTTCGGATCTGAGGGTTAGAGGTTCGAGTCCTCTAGGGTGCACCAATTCTTGTGCATTTTGGCAAGGATCCTGGTTTTTTAAAATTATATTCGACAGTTAGGCTGTTTAAGTGCGAGTTCGAGACCAGCCTTTTTATGAATACAGCGCTCTCTGGGACAGATCGGAAATCGTACGAAGAGTAGCTTTTTAATTCTTTCTTCACGTGGGTCTCCTCGCATGTATCCCAGATCTTTATACTGATCCCCAGCTAAAACTTTATAAACCACCCTTGCGATTTTATTGGCAATTGCGACTTTTGCTTTATTTTTTGATCCTAAGCGAAAGCTGAGTTTGTTGTATTTAGATCGATAAAAGGATTTCTTGCAGTGGTAGCTTTCTGAGCAGCCTGAATGAGCATTTTTCTCAATGCAGGATTACCTTTTCGACATTTTGCTCGTTTTTTTTTACCAGCCGACTCATTATTTCCTGAAGCCACTTCAGACCATGCTGCAAAGGCTCG
>DAISZI010000066.1:0-7601 GCA_036824885.1 Oligoflexia bacterium | reverse complement strand
TTTCTTCTTCGCTGTAACTGGAAAGCTGTAGAACCTCCATACGATCTTTAAGGGCGGAAGGAATCGTCTCTAAAGTATTACACGTTGCGATGAATATGACATTAGAGAGATCGTAAGGTAAATTCAAATAATGGTCTCGAAAGTTATGGTTTTGCTCGGGATCCAGTACTTCTAGCAATGCTGCAGAAGGATCTCCTCGAAAATCACTTCCTAGTTTATCGATTTCATCGAGGATGACCACGGGGTTGCAGGTGCCTGCTTGTTTTAAAGCTTGAATAATTCTACCAGGCAATGCTCCCACATAGGTTCTTCGGTGACCACGAATTTCTGCTTCATCTTTGATGCCTCCTAGAGAAATGCGGACAAATTCTCTTCCTAAGGCTTTTGCAATAGATCGCCCTAAAGAAGTTTTACCCACCCCAGGAGGTCCTGATAAGCAAAGCAAAGGTGCTTTGATTTTTTCTTTGAGTTTTCGAACTGCTAAATACTCCAAAATACGCTCTTTGATTTTTACTAAGTTAAAGTGTTCCTCATCTAAAATCTTTTTTGCACGGCTGAGATCTAAATGGTCTTGACTGCGTTTGTTCCAAGGGGTTTCTATCAGCCAATCTAAGTAGGTGCGAAGGATGGATGCTTCTGAGGATTCCGCGTGCATTCTTTCTAATCGACCTAATTGTTTGAGCGCTTCTTGTTCGATGATTCGTGGCATCTCAATAGCCAGAATTTTTTCTCTAAGCTCTCGAATTTCTTCATTTTTAGCGTCGTTGTCCCCGAGTT
The DNA here is from genome assembly GCA_036824885.1 of Oligoflexia bacterium. Taxonomy (GTDB): domain Bacteria; phylum Bdellovibrionota; class UBA1018; order UBA1018; family UBA1018; genus DAISZI01. The sequence continues at coordinate 6,824 of DAISZI010000066.1, read as the reverse complement.
CTGTTTTGATCGCTCGCATCTGTTCTCTTAAAAAATATTCTTTTTGAGATTTAGCCATTTCTTCTTTAGCTTGAGAACGAATTTTTGCTTGAAGGGATAATACTTCGATTTCTTGAGATAAAATTTCATGGACTTTTTTGAGCCGTTCGATAGGGTTGATGGCTTCCAAAATCATCTGAGAATCGCTTACTTTTAATCCTAAATTAGAGGCGACTAAATCAGCAAGTCTTCCTGGTTCATGAACATCATCGAGTAACATTAAAATATCAGGTGTTAAAACTTTGCCTAAATTCATGGCTTTTTCAAGATTTTCACGTAAATTTCTCATGAGTGCTTGTGTTTCTGAAGAGTTTTCAATCACGATGTCCTCAGCCTGAGGTTCAATTTCTACTTCATAAAAGGGTTCAAGTTGCGTGTAATTTTTGATCAAGGCTTTACAAATGCCTTGTGTCAGGACTTTGATACGACCGTCAGGAAGTGCACGTGTTCTCATGATCATGGCCACCGTGCCCACAGAATGGATTCCTTCGGGTGAAGGATGATCTTCGGACATGTCTTTTTGCGAAGCAAGAAGCACAAGTCGCGAGGAGCGGTTGAATCCTGCTTCGATTCCTTTGATAGAAGAGTCTCTTCCGATAAAAAGTGGCATGATCATGTAAGGGAAAACAACCATGTCCCTCACAGGAAGCAGTGGTAACTTGTTTGGAATCTCAATCGGTTCGCCATCGTAATGAGTTATCATTCCAAGATCTCCTTCTCTTCCGTGTTTAAAATTCATACAGAATAATCTTCGGCGAAAGAGAAGGAGTCCTTGAGGAAGTCTTTAGGCGTAAATTTTGGTCAGATGCTCCTCTTGCTCCTGACAGCTGATGCAAAGGTTTGACATGGGGCGTGCTTCTAAGCGACGGGTTTCAATCTGCTCTTCGCATTCTTCGCAGATGCCAAAGTTGCCTTCTTTGATTTTTCCCAGTGCCTTTTCAATTCTGACTAAGAGTTTGTATTCTCGGTCTCGCAAGGACAAAGCAAGGCTTTGCTGGTTTTCGCTTGCAGCTAAATCAGTTTCGTCAGGTAGGTCTTCCTGAGATAGAACGAATTCACTTACAATACGCTCATTTGCGTGATGCAAAAGGCGTTTTTTTTCTTTTAATAGTAAAGCTTTGTAGTTAGATAACGTCTTCGAATCCATGGTATTTTCCCCTTCCTTTTGATTTATGTTCTGAAACTTATATCATTTAGAGGATTCTAACGTTTTTGTTAAAATAAGAAAGAAAAATTTCTGAAGTTTTTGAAAGTCGTTTTTGTGGTATGGATGCATCATGCCTTGTGTTCTTATTTTGGCGGCAGGTCGTGGAAAAAGGATGCTTTCTGATTTACCTAAACCATTACAAGAGGTTGCAGGGAAGTGCCTTTTATTTTATGTCATCACCGAAGTTTTTGAGGCCTTCCCTCAAGTATCTTTGGGCATTGTCGTGGGTTATCAAGCCTCACAGGTGGAGCATTATGTGAGGCAGCATTTTCAGGATAAGCTCGATCAAATCGTTTTTATTTTACAGCCTGAGCCTTCTGGAACCGCTGATGCCGTGCGATGGGGGTTGCGCTCTGATTGGGGAAGGAAACTCGTGCAGGATCAGCTACCCCTTCTTGTCTTACCGGGGGATTTTCCCTTGATGCAAGCGCCTCTTTTTGAAGCGATGGCTGCTGCTTTGAGTCCAGGACAAGTCCTTCGATTGCTGGTGACGCAATTGGTTCAGCCACAGGGTTATGGTCGGGTGATTCGAGAGGCTGGAAGAGTGCAAAGGATTGTGGAAGAAAAAGACGCGACCTCAGAAGAAAAAAAAATCAAGGAAGTTGCTTGTTGTGTTTATCTCTTTGATTCAAAATTTTTAGTGAAGGCTTTAGATGCATTGAATACCAACAATGCTCAGGGGGAGTGGTATTTAACTGATGTAATTGCTCAAGCTTCTGGCAAATTGGAAGTTTTAGGATGGCCTTCTGAGGATTTACAAGGGGTGAATGATCTTTGGGAGCTTGCTCAGGCAGAGCGTGCTATGTACTTGAGGTGTGCTCGGTTTTGGCTTTCGCGTGGGGTGCGTATTTTAGATCCATGGAATGTTCGCATCGGAATCGAAGTGGAACTTGAGCCTTCTGTGGTACTGCATCCGGGAGTGATCTTGGGGGGTAAAACAAAAATTGGTAAAAATACGGTCATTGGTCCTTATGTGGTCTTGCACGAGGTTCAGGTGGGAGAGGGTTGTCAATTGAAGGTAGGAACTGTGGCAGAGCAAACGGTTGTAGGTGATCATACGCAAGTGGGTCCTTACGCACATTTGAGGCCTGAAACGCACTTGGGCTCCTACGTGAAGGTCGGTGATTTTGTAGAGCTTAAAAAAACTTCTTTAGGAGAAAGAACGAGTGTTGCCCATCTTTCGTATTTAGGGGATGCTCAGGTAGGAGCAGGGGTGACTGTGGGTTGTGGTTTTGTCACCTGCAATTACGATGGACAAAAAAAGTATGAAACCGTCATTGAAGATGGGGCTTTTATTGGAAGTGCTTGTCAAGCAGTCGCGCCTATTCGGATTGGAGCTCAAGCTTGTGTTGCTGCGGGTTCTACGCTTACCGAAGATGTCCCTTCTTTGAGTCTTGCGATTGCCCGGAGTCGCCAAACCAATAAATCGGATTACGTGAAAAAAGAGTCTTAGGTCCATTATGTGTGGAATTGTAGGCTATGTAGGAAAACGCGAGGCGGTGGGTGTTTTATTACAGGGACTCAAGTGCCTGGAATACCGAGGGTATGATTCTGCAGGCGTTGCCTTTCAGAGAGGTAGCTTCATTCAGGTTGAGAAAGCTGAAGGTAGGCTTGAGAACGTAAAGAAATTACTGCAATCTCAGTCTTTTGCGGATATCTCTTTGCATTGTGGGATCGGGCATACCCGCTGGGCTACGCATGGAAAGCCCAGTGTCAAAAATGCACACCCTCATCGTGTCTCTCACGTAGTTTTAGTTCACAATGGTATCATTGAAAATTATTTAGAGATAAAAAAAGAACTGCTTTTAAGTGGGCATCATCCTGAGTCTGAAACGGATTCTGAGCTTTTTGGATTTTTGGTTTGGGAGGCGATGGAGGGAGGGCTCAGCTTAGAAAACGCAGTGCGTCATAGTTTTTTGCGTCTTCGAGGGCATTGTAGTGTGCTTGTGATGTCTGAGCGTGAGCCTGGGGTGATTGTGGGAGTGAGAAATGGCCCTCCTTTGGTTGCGGCTTTTGATCCGGAAGGTGGGGTGATGCTTGCGAGTGATCCTCAGCCTCTTTTAGTGATGGGGCATGAGGTCTTGTTTTTAGAAAATGAAGATGTGATTGTGGTGCGCGATGGAGCTTTGAGGGTTTGTCATATGACAACGGGGCTGCCTTTAGCGCGGAAAAAAACGTGGATTGAAGGAGTGGATGCAGCGAGTGATTCAGGGGTGTTTGCTCATTTTATGCTCAAGGAGATGCATGAGCAACCGCGTGTGTGCTTAGAAATTTTAGATCAGATGGTAGAGCGTTCTGACGAAGGTTATCAGTTTCTCTCTCATCCTGCCATCGATGTGTTAGCAAAAGCTCAGGAACTTTGTTTGGTTGCATGTGGGAGTGCCTGGCACGCAGCTTTACTGGGTAAGTACTGGATTGAGCGTTGGGCCCGTCTTCCTGTGAGTGTGGAGCTTGCAAGTGAGTTTCGTTATCGCAGTCCTGTCTTGCGTCCTGGAACGTTGGTGGTGGGGGTCTCTCAGTCAGGTGAAACCGCGGATACCTTAGCTGTGATCAAAGCGGTGAAGGCTCAAGGGATTCCGACGCTGGGTCTTTGTAATGTCCGTGAGAGTTTGATTGCCCAAGAAGTGGAGGCTTTCTTACCTATTTTTGCTGGTCCTGAAATTGGCGTGGCAGCGACTAAGACTTTTTTTGCTCAGGCATTCATGCTTGCGGTGATTGCTGCTTGTTTAGGGATGAAAAAGGGAGAAAAGCTTGATTTTTTATGGGAGTCTTTTTTTAAGCTTCCGGATCTCTTATCGAAGCAATTAGAACTTCAATGGCAAGATGGAACGAGCTGTCTTTTAGCCTCTCAGGTGCGAGCAGTCATTCAAAGATTTTCTGATGCTCAAGGCTTCTTTTTTATTGGAAGAGGTTATTGTTATCCTTTAGCTTTAGAGGGCGCTTTAAAGTTGAAAGAACTGGCGTACGACCATGCGGAAGGTTATGCGGCAGGAGAGCTGAAGCATGGACCTATCGCGATGATAGAAAAGGGCATGGTGGTTGTTGTTCTCGCTTGTCAAGACGCTTGGAGAGATAAAACTATTTCTAATTTAGAAGAGGTGAAAGCCAGGGGTGCGACTATTGTGGGCATAGGTGATCCCTGCGATCAGGAACTTCAGAGTTTGTGTGATCACTGGATTTCTGTGTTGCAAGAAGAGGTTTTCCTGCATGCTGAGCTTTATTCGTTACTTTTAATACCTCCTATTCAGTTTTTCAGTTATTTTAGAGCTCTTTGGAAAGGTACCGATGTTGATCATCCTAGGAATTTAGCAAAAAGTGTGACGGTAGAGTAGGAGGGGTATTGTTAGCAGGGGTGATGGGGGCTTGCTTTGTTTTGGGTGCTTGGCTCGTTCCTTTTTCTTGGATCCATGAGCATTTTTTTTGGATTCTCACGGTGATGCTCTTGGGATCGCTTCTTTGGAATTTTTTTTCTCAGAGGGTCTTCGTACGTTATTTGGGTCTTGCTGATTTTATCCATGCTATTCATGTTTCCTTTCATCAAGTTCATTTAAATTCCTTTTTTTTTTGGTTTTTAGCAGGACTTCGTTCGTTATGCTTGTTTTGGATGACGGGTTGGATTGGATTAGAGGCCCATGCGATGGAGTGGATGCAGGCAATTCATGTGGGCTTTCGAAGTCGTATTTCTCTTTGGTTTGAACAAAAAAGAAGAACGAGCATGGGGATTCTTATGGCAGCGTCGATTGCTTCCGTATTAAATACTCCTTTTACTGCTATTTTGGTACCGATTGAGCTTAGTATTGGAGGAAGTAGCTTCAGCATTATTTTAGCTGCTATGGTGGCTTTTTCTGTGGCTAAGTTCTTGCGTTTTTTCGCTTCACAGTTTTTATTGGAAAACATTTTTTTATTTCCTTTTGAGCCTATTGTTTCTTTTGATATTTATAGTTTCTCTTTTAGAGAATGGATTTTATTAGGTTCTCTTGTGGTGGTGGGAAGTCTCTTAAGTTGTGGTATGATTCGTTGGGTGCAATGGAATCAGCGTGGATTTGAGGCATTGCCGGTATTTCTCAGGTCTCCTGTAGCTATTGCTTGCTTATTAGGATTACTCTTATTAAGAGATTCAGGAAGTCGTGAATTTTTGGGTTGCCTTCAATGGTTAGGATTCAGTTTAATTCTCAGTTGCTTCGGTTCTATTGGTGTTTTTTCTCCTTTAGTGACTTTAGGTAGTATTTTTGGTAATGGATGGGTTCATTTATGGAGTGTGAATGATCAACTGATAGCTTGTGGGGGATTGATCGGAGTCATCGTATTTTGGTCTTGTCTTTTAAATCTACCTCTTGCAGGAGCTGTTTTTGCTTATGAATGGACAGGCAATCCCCTTCTTCTTTTGCCCGCCTTTGGGATGGGATGGTTTGCTCGTAAGATCAGAGAAAAGATGAAAGTGCATGCTCTTTGGGAAACTCAATTAGAAGAAAAAGGGATTCATTTTTTTGAGGGCAAGCTCATGGATCTTCTAAAGCGTATTACGGTCAAAGAGGCTATGATGAGTGATCATCAAGTTATTTTAGAAACCGATACTATGGAAGATTTAAGAAGAAATTTGGGTACTTTTCGTTATCCTTTTCTTCCCGTTGTTGATGCGCATGGATGCTACCTTGGGCTTTTAACGGTTGATATTTTAGAGGATCCTTTTTGGCATCAAATGAATGCTCAGACTTTTAAATTATTACAAATGAAGGATCTTTTGCGTAAATTGAGTTCGACGTTTCCTACCGTGCAAGTTTCTGATTCGTTAGAAAAGGTTCTCAGCTATTTCCATGATTTGCCTTGTGTTTGTGTATTAGATGCACAAAAAAAAGTGGTAGGATTGCTTTTTATTCATGGAGTTCGTTTGGCTTATGAGAGACAATCTGCTCGAGAGGCACTTTCTATGCTGAATAACTAGTTCTCAGTGGCATTTGACCTGATCCTTCCTATTACTATGAATTTTTTGGATTTTCTTAGATATTTCCATAAAGAGAGAGAGTGGGGAGTGAAATTTTTTTCAAGGCTCAAGGAAAAAAAGGCATATCGATGGTAGGAGATTGCTCGCGAGATTGGTTGCTCATTGAACCCTGGGCCATAAGCTCAAGTAGTATCTTCTCGCCTGTATGGTTCATTTTATGCGCTGAGGTAAGGTGTTGTGATTCAGTGAAAAGTGGAGTCTGAGAAAGGGCTTTTTATAGATGCATTTAGGAAGTTTTGCAGAAGAAAAAAGAGAAATGCTTGACAGAAAGCAGATGATGCAGCACATTGAGTGGGTCGATGCTGTTTTTAGCTGTGAGGGAGGTATCCGCTCATTAAGTTGTGCAAAGAACAGAAGTAACATTAAAAATAATTAAAATTCTCTCTCGCTTAATTTTGATGATCGCAGTTCAAATAGAGTAATGCTTGAGACAAAAGAACGCATCGGATACTCAACCTATAGCACTGAAACAGATAAATCGATGAATTTTATAATCTTATTTCTTACGCCGACGCGTAGACTGGTTGCTTCCAGACTCTCTTTTCTATAATTTTTGCAAGATTTTCAATCTTATTA
>DAISZI010000065.1:0-7657 GCA_036824885.1 Oligoflexia bacterium | reverse complement strand
AAGTTTAAAACAGTACCCATCATTCCTGGCATAGAAGCTCGAGCTCCTGAACGCACCGAGACTAAAAGAGGATTAGACCCGCCGAAAGTACGTCCGGTCGAAGCCTCCACCTGCTTCAATCCTTCAAGGACCTCAGCCTGAAGCTCCTGAGGATACTTCTGGTAGGCATAAAAATAACGGCAGACCTCTGTAGAAAGCGTGAACCCCGGAGGAACCGGCAAACCCAAACGGGTCATACCCTGCAAATTGGCACCCTTTCCGCCTAAGAGTTCTTTTTGATCCTCAGTTGCCTGCGCTTTGCCTGATCCAAAACTAAAAACCCACAAACTATCACCAGTTTCTGAATTGCTCTGTGACAAAGGCGACCAATTGCTCAGAGGGGACTCTGGTTTGAAGCATGGTGTCTCGGTGTCTGATGGTAACGGTGTGATCGACGAGGGTCTCATAATCAATCGTAACTCCTAAGGGTGTCCCAATCTCATCTTGCCGACGGTAACGCTTTCCAATCGAACCTGTGTGATCGGTAGTTATACGAAGCTTCTGATAAATATCCTGAACAATACGATCTGCGTACTGCTGAAGCTCAGGCTTTTTCATCAAACTAAAAACAGCAACCTCATAAGGAGCAAGACGGGGATGCAATTGCAACCAGGTTCTTTCTCCATCAAACCGGTAAGCATCCACTAAAACCGCAAGGATACTTCGATCACATCCGACGGAAGTCTCAATGACATAAGGCAAGTAATGCTTTCCAGAAAGAGCATCAAAATAATCGAGTTTCTTAGACGAAAATTCTGCATGCCTTTTTAAATCAAAATCCGTTCGATTATGAATTCCCTCTAGCTCCTGCCATCCAAAAGGAAACTCATACTGAATATCAAAAGCAGCTTTCGCATAATGGGCAAGCTCATGAGGTCCATGCTCCTGAAATCTTAATTTGTGGGGACGTAACCCATGATCCACATGCCACTGAAACCGGCGCTCTTTCCAAACATCAAACCAATACTCATCTGTGCCAGGCTCCACAAAGTACTGCATTTCCATTTGTTCAAACTCACGTGTACGAAAAATAAAATTTCCAGGAGTAATCTCATTACGAAAAGCTTTTCCTATTTGAGCAATCCCAAAAGGTACTTTTTGTCGAGCAGACTGACAGACATTCACAAAATTAACAAAAATACCCTGTGCGGTCTCAGGGCGCAAATACACCAAAGACCCCTGATCTTCCAAAGGCCCCATATGGGTCTTGAACATTAACTGAAACTGACGAGGCTCTGTGAGCTCCCCTTCACACTGAGGACAATTCAAAGTTTGAAGATGATCTGCACGAAATCGAGATTTACAATCTTTACAATCCACTAAGGGATCCGAAAACCCATCCACATGCCCAGAAGCCTTCCAAATCTGAGGATGCATCAAAATAGCGCTGTCTAAACCCTCTATGTCTGGCCGACGCACCATAACCTCCCACCAAAGCGACTTCATTTGATGTTTTAAAGTTACCCCTAAAGGCCCATAATCCCAACAAGCATTGATCCCCCCATAAATCTCACTGGAAGGAAAAACAAAACCCCTTCTCTTACAAAGAGATACCAAATCAACCATATCACGTAAGTCTTCGGGAGCTTTTCCTGAAGAACCAGCCACAAAATCTTGCTGAGGATTATCCATACCTTCCACTAACAAAGCTTGAGAAAGATCGCAAGGATTTGCGTCTTTCTAAGCATGCATCAAGAAGTAACTTCCCATCAGAAACACAAAAATCCCAAAAATCATCACCCAAGCTTGAAAAAAAGTCTGATTCCAAGGTAATAAAGAATACCAACTTCGAAAAGTGCGTGCCGATCCATTTTCTATCAAAATAGTTAACCTTGACAAAATAGGCTCTAAGCGCTGCTCAAGCAACCTTCTTCCCTCTTCAGCACTGGCAGAAGCAGGATCTCCCCAGTAACCCGGACGAACTCTTTTTCGATCGAAAAAACGACGCAAGAAAGATCCTTCAAGGGCCATAGAAGGTAAATTTTTGAATGCCTCGTCCACAAGATCTAAGACAAGCGCTAACGCCAAAGAGGTGTCTTCTTGACCTCCATGCTCCTGAGCGTCCAGCCAAAAAGGAGAACGAAAGACCGTTTTTGCATCCACCCAAGCAGAACTTGCAGAAATCAGCGTTAAACGTTGTTTTCTTAAGAGAAAAGAAGGAAACCACCACGCCCTGGTGCGAACCCATCGAGAAGCCTCTTCAATGGCCGTCAATTGCCTAGGCCCTAGATTTCCTGAAAAACACACAAAATAAAAAAAGCCCTGCTTGCCTAAGGATCGGCAAGCATCGACCAGCCAATCTCTCAACACATGCCCTCTCACCGTAAGAGCCAAGCAGGTATGAGCGTCAATACCTAAGGGAGCAGGGGGCATGACAACGAAAGTCCAATCAGGACGCCTCTTTTCTAACTCAGCAGCACAGCTAAAAGCATACTGAGAGGCAAGCTCCAGAGGAAGCCCCATAGGAAGATGGGGCCCACAGTCTTCTAAAGGACCTACAGGAAAAAAAAAGATCGTTTTATCTCGCGCAAACGCATTCAAGCGCGCTTGAGACAGCATAGAAAATTCAAATGGCACAACCCCCTCACGTCTCCTCTGCCTCATTTAAACCATAACCCACAAAAAACTGCAAAAGTTCCCCAAAGCCTAGTTGTTCTTCAAGCATTTTCAAGGTAGAAAGAGCCAAGGAGTTTTATGAAGGTTGCTTGCTTTTTAGGAGTGTTAGGCTCTTTCCTGAGCCTCTGGTTAGGCGTTTTCGTAATTGGTTTTACGCTTGGAGAAAGTGCTCTTTGTGTTTTAGGAGCGAATCTTTCAGGAATCTTTGCTCTTTGGGTAACCTTAGAGTGGGAACATTGGCTCGGATTCCGATGGAGTCAGCGAACTTCCGATCTCGGAGGAACCCTCAACGCTTGGATTTTTTTAAGTTCCTGCTACCTAGGCTCTCTCCTGCTCCTGCTACCTTTTCTGAGAAATCCTTACAAAATGCTCATCATGACATTGCCTTTACTGCTGAGTTTGGGCTTTTGCATTTTAGTTTTTGGCCCTGTGCGCGATGGCATCGTCAAAAAACGCCAGAAGAAGCGTTTTTCGTGCATTCCTTCTGATTCTATCTTATAAGAGAAAGCATGGAGTACTCACTTGTCGCCACTTGGCTAAGAAAAGATCCCGGATGCCTACTAGAAAGTGCTTTGGCGGGTAGTTTTTCAGCGATCTCTTCTGCTATGGTCGCATCCCTCATCGCACAACAAGCAGGATACCCACCGGCCTTCCCTCTCAAACTACTAGGAACCATCATTGCCGGACCTCAAAATACAGACTATGACACCGGTTGCATGGCATTAGGCATCTACCTCTGGTTAGGACTCTGTATTTTTTCAACCACGGTTTTCGCACATTTTGTCGCAACCCGCAGGTTTCAATCGCTATTTCTTATGGGTCTCGTCTGGGGAACGTTTAGCTGGATCTTTCTTTGGAATCTCTTTATGCAATCCTTTCCTGCCATTTACAACGCACACATCCCCTCAGCCTCTGTCTTTTGCATCTGGATGGTTTTTGGCATGAGTCTGACTTCTCTCGCTTTATTCGCAAGATGCTCAAAAGACTAAGTCCTCATTTTTTCAATAATTTTGGTCGAACTTTTACCCTGTATAAAATCCAAGCAACGAACCTGACCTCCCCAGCCGAGGACTTCTTCAGCTCCGACCATCTTGGCCATATCCCAATCCCCTCCTTTGACGAGGACATGAGGTCTTAAACGTAAAATCAAATTCAAAGGGGTATCTTCTTCAAACCAAGTCACAAAACTCACAGACTCCAAAGCAGCCACCACCTCTAAACGATCTTCTAAGGTATTCCAAGGACGTTCAGGGCCCTTCAAGCGTCGAATAGAAGCATCCGTATTTAACGCAACCACAAGCTGATCTCCCAAAGCACGTGCAGCGGCAAGGTAAGTCGTATGACCACGGTGCAAAACATCAAAGCAACCATTAGTAAAAACCACCTGAGCTCCAGAATTCAAAGCCTGAGCTAAAACAAGCGGGCTCAGAATCTTCACAAACGAACCTCTACCCGAGAAAGCCGATCGTGCAAGCACCTACGCTTTCGATCGAAAACCCCCATCCAGATCCCTAAACCGAATAAAGCAACACTAGGAATAAACAAAAACATCCTCAGCAACCGAGCCTTCCACACTCCCTCTAACTTCAAGTGAAAACACCACTTACCCAAACTCGTTGCCCAAACCACCTCCTGCACCCCTAAGAAGAACCAAAAAAAAGAAGCGAAGGCAGACCAGGACAAGGACCACCCACTCCATACATGAAATGAAAAAGCTAAATATCCCAAAAAAAGAAAATCCAGGCCATAAGAAGCCACACGCCTACTAAAGTACCAAGATACAACAGGACGGATCTCATTTTTAAGAGGACGCCCCGGAGGCTTGACCATTTTTTTAGGAACATAAGGAGCATAAGGCAACCCATCCGAAAAAGGATGAAACCCCAATCCTTCCGTCACTGGCTGGAAATTGACATGTTCTACCTCTGCTATTGAATGCTGCATGGAAACCTCCCACGCGATCCTACTCCAAGTACACAAAAAACACAAAGCTTGCACCCAAGCTCACAAAAAGGCAGACTGAATTCTGTGAAGGGTAAAAAACCTATCAAATTATGCTTAGCTGGGGCCACAGGAAAGATGGGAAAATCTGTCTTAACTGCCTGTAATCATTGGAAAGATATTCAGATTGTAGCTCTGGTCGCAAGCCCTAAAAGCGAAGGCTTACGATACCAGCATCTGATCATCTCAAGTCGTTTAAAAAAGGAACTCCAATCCGAAGTAGACGTGTTCCTGGATTTCACAGAGCCTGAGATTGCCTTTTCCCATGTCAAACTAGCCCTTCAAAAACAAGTGCCTTGCGTAGTGGGCACTACAGGATGGACTCAAGTTCAGATTCAAAAAATACGACGACTCTCGGAAGAAAAAAAAACACCCGTTTTTTATATTCCTAATTTTTCGATCGCCTCTTCGCTTGCTCTTCGATTTGCCCAACAAGCTTCTTCATGGATCCAAGATTGCACCATCATCGAAAGCCACCATCCCCAAAAAAAAGACAAACCTTCCGGTACCGCACTTCAGACAGCACAATGGCTTCCCCAAGAAGTACCGATACATTCTATTCGTTTACCAGGAATCCTCGCACAACAATCCACCCTCTTCGGAGCCTTAGGGGAGACTTTAGAAATCAGGCACCAGGTCATCGACCGCATCGCTTATATGGAGGGAGTTCACTGGTGCCTCACGCATATTCAGGGTCAACAAGGCTTCCATCAGGGCCTTCACACCTTACTTGAGAAACTGAAAAAATGACCTGGCTCGAAATCAATAAAAAAAACTTACAAAACAATTTTGACATTCTTACCCAGTACCGATCAGGTCCAAGCTCAATCGGCGTCGTTTTAAAAGCGAATGCCTACGGCCATGGCATTGCTGAAGTGATCCCTCTCTTGCATTCTAGAATGGACACGGCTTATGTCATGAATTTAGCAGAAGCTTTAGCCATTCGAAAAGTTGAAAATGAGCTTCAGTTAGGAAGTAAACGCATCCTCATCATGGGCCCCACTTCTTGGGAAGCAATCCTAGAAGCTTCCCAACAGAATATAGATATCTGTCTTCACGACTTCTCTTACCGTGAGATACTACCCTCTTTACGAGAAGCGAAAATTTCAATTTCAGTCCATGTGGTCATAGATACAGGTCTTTCACGAGAAGGGTTTTTACCCACCACACTTCCAGCACTTTTTCAGGATCTCAAAAACTACCCAAATTTCAAAATTCAAGGCATCATGTCCCATTTTGCGCATGTAGAAGACATCACTGAACAAGACTATGCGCGACAACAATTGAAAGTCTTCGAAAATGCAGTAGCAGACCTCAAAAAAGAACTTCATTTAGAAACCTTGCAAGAGCATATCTCTGCCAGTGCTTCTTTTATGACACTGCCTCAAGCCCATAAAAACAGTGTTCGGTTAGGTGCTTTAATTTACGGATTTTGGGTTTCTCCAGAAATGAAGCTTTCTACAAAAACACTTTTCTCCGAACTCCCTGCTATCCAACCTGTTTTAACCTGGAAATCCCAAACAAAAACCATCAAATACATTCAAAAAGGCGTTTCTATTAGTTATGGATGCACTTACCGCTGCGAACGGGATCTTTGGATTGCGGTTTTCCCAGTAGGCTACTCAGATGGTTATCCTCGTATTGCCTCTTATAAAGCTTATGTGCTCATCGAAGGAAAACGCTGCCCCATCCTAGGACGCATTGCCATGAACTACCTCATGGTAGATGTAAGCCCTATTCTACGAGATAACCCAACCACCTCACTGACTGCAGTACTCTTAGGCAAATCAGGGGAAGAGAGTATTTCTGTGCAACAGCTAGCGGATTGGTCAAGCAGTATTCCTCACGAAGTCGTCTCTCGCATCAGCCCTCTTTTAAAGAGAGTCGTTGTTTAGCTAGGGAACAATGATCTGCCCATGGATGGGGCTGAACAGATCGACAAAAGAATAGGTCGTGGAAGCTTGAGGAAATTCTAGAACTTGAACTTCTAAAATACGCTCTTGGGGCTTAGTGGGAGCATAAGAAGCAAAAGAGGGAGACCCCCAAGAAACCATTTGATGCGTTTGAACATTACCTGAGTAAATCAAAAACAAACGTGTCTGAGCACTTGCAAGCTCACAACGCAAGGAACTCGTCGCAGGCACCCATGCTTGTGACCCCGATCCACACCCGCAAAGTACCTGAGAGTATCCATCTCCTATTTTGACTTGAGCGACACCCTGAGTGCATGGACTAGGAACCGGCAGCTCAGAAGACCCGCATCCCACCATCAAAAGAAACCAGAAAAAACGCACCATGCCTTTAGCTACTGAACTCCCCCCTAAAAAACAAGTAATTTCCAACGGCCTAGCAAGAGCCCCCTCTGGCCCAAAATCTCCCTCCCCATCCTGAAACACCCCCACTAAAAAAAAACACTCATGAGAGGAATGCTTGAAAGTACGCAAGTGTCATCAGTCCCTGACACACATCAGGGAAAACTTGGAAAGAAAAAATGTCCTACGAAACCCTAAGAGCTCACTTCCTCTTGAGAATTTGCAATTCGTACAAAATGCCTTGATTCTTCATCAAATCTTGAAATATTCAATCAACTTGCAGGGGTTACGCATATAACTTGGACGGCGGATCAAAGCTATTCGAAATGAATTCGCACAAGAGGCGAGTTTGTGTGATAATTTCCGCGAACAGGGAGTTTGTCATCATGAAAGCCGTAGCAAAAACAACATTAATAGTTCATTTATCTGGGTTAGAGGATCCCCAAACTGGCCAGAACACTAGACATAAATTTATCGAGGTCCTTTTATCGCTGTATGCGCGGTGATCAGTGGGTGTGAATGCCAGACCGAAAGATTACGGCCAAGCTAAAGAGCAATGGCTCAGAGGTTTTTTAAGTCTCCCCGTGTCTCAGGATGGCCCCTTCAACCGCGAACTGCATTCCAATGGCAAAGTGGTAGAACGTCGATGAAAGGCAAGTCGCACCTGTAAGAAGCTCAACCAAGAAATG
>DAISZI010000064.1:0-7669 GCA_036824885.1 Oligoflexia bacterium | reverse complement strand
AAGCTTATATGAACAGTAGTTATTATCATCTATATCATGGATATCAAATTCATATTGATCTGCTTGACGAACAAGCAGCTCTACATCACGAATACGCACATCAGCCTTCGCTACCGGTGCACGAAAGAGCCTATTTACCGCAACCACAGTCATACGATCGATATATGTTTCGCTTTTTTCATTAGAGCGACCAGTTGTTTGATGATCAGACCTAGTACCAACAGACGGATGAGCAGACGAAAAGCTAGAAAACACACTCAGACCCATCACTAAAATAATAGTAAAAAAAAGATTTTTTTTTAAATTTTTCATAAACTGTACCTCGCTTATATCATAAAAAAATTATAAGTAAAAAATTACATATCATTTTTTATTCTTAACTACAAACAACATCCCACAACTCCTTACGAATAAGCTTTCGCAGCCTTGATTCGCTAATATTTTTAAAGTTTCTCTAATCCGGAGCAACTCAAAGCATTTATCACCATCCTTTTTTAGAACCTTAAATACCGAAGTACATTCCGAGTCTTCCTCTACTTCCAAATCTCCATCATACGCTAATTCAGAACCAGAACTCACTTCTGAATCCTGCGACTCATATGCTGGAGCTCTTACTGTTAGCACCCCACCCCTTATCTGATTTTCAATTCTTTTAGATCTACTCGATCGACAGCGAACCAGCACCACACACCTTTCACCCTGAAGTCTTGCCTGTACTCTTTCGGCATTTCCTACCCCTGCATCCTCATTTCTCTGCGAATCCACACCCGCAACTCTCTCTTCCAGTGCTCACTTTTGAGATTCTACCGTCTTTTCCAGTTCATTCAATGCTTCCTCCACTGTTGCTAGCTTCAAATTTTGTTCTTTTAGTAGAGATTGAAGAAGGTTTTCTATGTTTTTTTTTCTGATCATCCGTTTCTTTTTTATCCACTTGTGCTAAATATTTAAATTCTTCTATTGTTCGTTTTTGGTGAACTATGATTTTTTCCTGTTCATCTATTTTTCTCTCCCACTCAATAACTTCACAAGCAGACCCAAAAGCAGTAAGCATCAAAAAAAGAAGTACACGACGCACAAATAAAACCTCTCTGATTGAACAAAACTCAATAGAAGTCGTCAAACATTCAGGGAACTTGATTGCCATATTTTAGAAATTTACTCAAGCTAAAAAAAAAACAAAAGCTCATTCGCAAAAAATAATTAAATGAATAAAGTTAAAAATGAAACTAATTTATGTGTTTTAGAATTAATTTAGAGAATAGACATTAAATCCTAGAAACTCGAATCCCACGTAGCTCGTACGGACAGTACTCAGGCACGAAACTAACGAGAAATCCTAGGAAGGTATTTCAAAGGATCAATCGCTACCACACCTTGTCGAATTTCAAAATGTAAATGAGGCCCACGTACACGTCCCGTAGCTCCAGAAAGCGCAATCAGATCCCCTCGCTTCACTTTTTGACCGCGATGAACGAAAAAACTTGAATTATGAGCATAGATACTCGCAATGCGATTCGAATGTCTGAGGACGACCATTTTACCATAACCTCGAATCTTAGTCCCCGTGTAAAGAACTAGCCCATCTTGAACTGCGTACACCTTCGTGCCTAAAGCAGCTCTAAGATCCAATCCCTCATGATGTGATTTTCCACGTTTTCCAAAGTACGAAGTCACCTCAACTCGCTTCAAAGGCCATTGAAATCCCTGAGAAGAAAAAACAAGGGGAGCCTCTTTCTTAAACTCTTTTTTATGAGAAAAACGAGTCTTCTTCTTCCAGGAATGCAACCGAGGGTAGGCACATCCCATACTCAGCATTCCCATGAGGCACAAAAACACTTTTACAATTTTGAGAAGATCTTCTACTTTTAAAAATCCCAAAACCATCGGTCTATGCCATTCGTCATAAATTCAACGTACAATTCTTATCACATTTTTTTAAGAATAAAGAGTATCAGTAAGTGGTCTGGCTATGGCTCATCTGGCTTACATCTGAAAAACCAGATCCCGAAAAATTTAAACCTAAATTAAAAGCAATGACAATATTCTTCTGTCCTGAAACCGCAGGAGCATAGGAAGACAGTACCCCAACTTTCCAGCAACGAGAAGGACTTTGAAGATTCAAGCCCAAATTCGCCCCCAGCAGAGGCGATGGACTGACGAAAGAATAATTGAGGCCACCACTTGGTAAAATATAATCATTGATTGAAAAATTTAACGTAGCACTTAAATTAGAGGTTTCTGCACCGGCATTAAGCATATTATAACCATAAGTCAAAGTCAGACTACGATCATAAACTAAAACCTTTTCATGAAGTCCACGATCTAAAACATAAGTCAAAGAAGTCGACAAGGTTTTGCTTTCTTTAGAGGGAAGATCAGGATAATAATAGAAAGACGTTTGAGATCTAAATTGATTAAAATTAAAAGTTAATCCAGAAAAAAGACGTGTCAACAACTGACGATTTTTAGGATCTCCAGAATGATACATCTCTAAAAAATTGATCCCATGCCCTAGCATCCACTCTGCTGTCGTTTGATAAACAGGATGATCTTTCGGAGATTCTTTTTTTTGAATCCACTGTGTGGTAAAACCATACGCCAAAGAATTTCCTAAAGGCATAAAATAATTTGCGCCAGTTCTTTGGTATCCATAAGCGATGATATCATAATCATCAAAATTATACCCTTGTGTAAAAAAAGGATTCTGTAACTGCTGAATTTGTCTGACAAAAGGATGATTAGGATTATCTTTTAAATAAGGAATAAACGAATAAGTCAATATCGGTCGAATAATGTGCTTCGAAGAAGAATGAGACTCTTCCCATCTAAAAATTCTTTCCCACTGAGCCATCAACTCAGTTTGAAACAAAAGATACCCTCGACTCAACGAACTGACATTTTGAGGAAAATCATAAAAATACTGCTGGTACTGCAAAGAAGGCACCAATGAAAAAAGATCCCAAGGACGAAGAGTCGTATACAACGAAGGATTCAAAGTAAACCTAGTGCCTTCACGAATCGGATCAATCCCTGGACGAAAAGCAAGTCCCGAGGGAGCAACGGTCCCAAAGGGTACCGAACTTGCGTCATAATCAAACAGCCCTCCTGTTCGTGTAAAATGCGATAAACCCACTGAAAGACCTGAAATAATAGAAACGCCTCCGAAAGTTCCCAATAATTGATCATTTGTAGTAATCACCATCCTAGGAAAAACTTGAACGGTTCTAGGATCAGATGAAATATTCTGAGCAAAAAAATTATTAGGCGTTGTATTGATTAAATTACGATAACGTTTCATCGCTACAAAAACACTAAAATCAGCAGTATTGCGTGCAAAAGTTAATGTCGACGGCAAAAAAGCTTCTCCTGAGGAATTAGGAAGATCCGAGCCAAAAACCAAAGGATAAATATTATCAGAAACTTCTTGAATGCGTATTTTTTCATCAATACCAAAGGGCAGTTCCTGTGTCTGAGAAAGATCTAACGCCCATCGACTCATACTTTTTTGAGGAAGAAAGCTTCGATCTCTCAAAAAATAAAAATTGGACTGAGCATGACTTCTTTCAGAAAGAACATAACGAGTTTCCCACGTGGCACGCTGACCCCTTAAGCTATAGATTCCAGCTCCCAAAGTCATATCAGCTGAGCGTCCCAACTTCCAAAAAAAAGGAAGCATGAACACAGTCCCAGATTGAGTACTTTTTGCAAAACTTGGAAACAAAAAACCTGTCTGCCGTTCAGATTTCATAGGAAATAGCGCATAAGGCAACCAAACCACCGGAACGCCTTTTACTTTAGCTGTAACATTACTAATAAAAGCATACCCACCAAGCGTCATATCGACATGTTCACCTCGAAAACTCCAACTTGATTCACAATCATGACAAGTGGTATATTCTCCTCGAAAAATTTCAAAGACACCATTTTTACGTTTATGAATTTCGTTTCCCGACAAGGTAAATCTTCCAGAAGAGACTTTTCCTCGACGCACAATACCTACACGTGTATCTAAGTTAAGATGAATTTCATCTCCAACAATCTCTGTTTTATGTAATGAATAGGTGCAATTTCCTTCGGCATCTAAGGAACGCGTGTTCATATCAAAATGAATCTTATCTGCGGTAATTACCTCTCCCGCCTGGATGATCGTTGCATGTCCTATTAAATCAACTTGATTGGCAGCACGATCCCATAGCTGACGATCTCCAGAAAAATGGACAGGATCCTCACCTAACAAAGCCCATGCTTGAAAACTCAAGCTGATACCCACAAAAAAAGAGAAACAACGAAAAAAAACTAAATACCTTTGGGAAAGTTGCACGTCTGCCTTCCCAAACGCCACATCCAATCACGCAACTCTTGAGCTAGATCTTTTCTTAAGACAATACGATCGACAAAACCATGTGCTAACAAAAACTCACTGGTTTGAAACCCTTCCGGCAAAGACTGTCGAATCGTCTGCTGAATCACTCGAGGTCCAGCAAATCCAATGAGTGCCTTGGGCTCAGCAAGCACAATATCCCCAAGCATCGCAAAAGAAGCCGCAACGCCTCCTGTCGTAGGATCAGCAAGCACAGAAATATAAGGAATTCCTTCTTCTCTGAGCTTACTCACTAAAGAACTCGTTTTCGCCATTTGCATCAAAGATAAAATCCCCTCCTGCATCCTGGCCCCCCCTGAAGAAGAAATGACAACGGCAGGAAGGCGATCTTCTAAAGCCGATTCAAATAAACGAGTAACCTTTTCTCCCACGACTACCCCCATACTTCCCCCCATGAATTTAAATTCAAAAACCCCCAAGTGAAAAGGAAGCCCACCTAGCTTAGCCCTACCCACGACAAAAGCATCTCTTAAACCCGTGTTATCCGCAGCAGACCTCAAACGAGCCTTATAAGACTTTACATCGTCAAACTCCAAAGGATCAGAAGAAACCAAATCTTCCGCATACTCATCAAAACTACTTTCATCAGCCAAAGAAGCAATGCGTTCAGCTGCACTCATACGAAAATGATAAGAGCATTCCGGACAAACCTGAAAATGGTCTTTTAAAATCTTTGTCTGCAAAATCTCAGAACACTTCAAACATTTCACCCAAAGCCCTTCAGGCACCTTGGAAGTTCTCTGAGAAACTTGAATTTTAATACGAGGAGTCTTTAAATCATCAAACCAAGCCATAATGGTACCGAACTTAGCAGGCAGCAACACAACAGGCAAGAATCGAAATGACCCTTTTGCGGGTTCTCAAGAATCGCGCTCCCACAAAACCTCATCCCCTTCATCAAAAAAAATTTTTTTAGTTTAAATTCACTCCCATTGTCGAAGCACTACACTGCGATCTTCGCTCAATCACGCTATATAAATCTTATAAGTCGATAAAAAGTTTTTTTCACACAATCAAAGTCTCAGGCATAATGCTCGGGAAAAAGCTTCCTCTCAACAGTCTCAATCACTATATGGATCAACTTGATGTGGATTTCTTGAATGCGATCCGAAGTCTCACCTGGAACTAGGAGAGGAAGATCAACAAGGTCTTTGAGCTTACCCCCTCCTTTTCCTAAAAGAGCAATGGTTTTTAGACCCTGAGATTTTGCTGATTGAACTGCCCGAATCACATTTTCAGAATGACCACTCGTAGAAAGAACCAGAAGCACATCCCCTTGACGCGCCAAAGCCTCAAGCTGCCGCGAAAAAATAAAATTAAAACCATAATCATTGGAAACACAGGTCACATGACTTGGATCCCCCAAGGCAAGAGCTCCTAAGGGACGACGATCCTTACGATACCGACCGGTCATCTCCTCCGCAAAATGCATAGCATCACAATGAGATCCACCGTTACCGCAAGAAAATACCGTAGAGCCCCGAGTATAGGCCTCAATTAAGATATTTGAAAATTGCTGACAATTTTTGAGATTTTGTTCCTCAGCAACGAATCTCTCGAGTACTGATTGCGCATTTCTCAAACTATTCATCCATACTTGTTGCACTTCCATAGCCATGAATTTGGCATATTTTGCCAAAAGAAGCGAAGAACTTTTTTAAATTTCTCCGATTTTTTTTTGGAAAAGCTGAAATGCTACTGGATAAACTTCTTTTTTTGAAACTTGAAAAACACGGCTGACGACCTTACTTGCTTCGGAAGCAGAGATCCCTAAGGCAAATAAACAATCTAAGGTCTTTTTCCAATCCTCTACCACTTCATCAGGCTCAAACCAAACGGCAAAACACCACTCCCCCACGGTCCCCTGCAAAGCAATCTCTTCTTCTACCTGAATCAATACTTCCTCTGAGGAACCCACAAAAAAACGCTCATGCCACTTAGTAAGCTCCTTAGCAATAACCATTTGAACGATCGGATAATCTCTACGAAGCTTTTGAAACACTCGAAGTGTCTGAACGATGCGATGAGGGCTTTCAAACCAAACAAAAACACGACTCGCAGGAGACTGAAAGGTTTTTCGAACCTCTTCCTCCTGCAAAGAAGGCTTCCTAGGAAAAAAACCTCTAAAACAAAAAGCAGTCTCAGAAAATCCCGATCCAGCAAGCAAACTCACGACGGCACAAGGACCTGGAATCACCGAGACAACAATGCCTGAACGACGCACCAAATCCACCCACTGAGCCCCTGGATCACTGATGCCTGGCATGCCCGCGTCACTGACTAACGCAAATTTTTTTTGATCTCGCAATACCTCTAACCAAACTTCCATCTTTTCCAAAGAAGTATGAGCATCTAAGCGCTTCAAACGCCTAAAGCCTCCGATACCTAAAAAAGACAAGAGTTTTCCTGTTTGCCTCGTATCCTCGCATAAAATACAATCTGCCTCACTTAAAGCTTCCTTGGCTCGTGGACTCAAATCAGAAAGATTTCCAATAGGAGTACCGACTACCCACAAAAGAGGGGGCAAAATTTGCTTCTTGGATTCTTCCATGATTCAAGCGATCATAGAACACATAGAGGGGGGTTTTCAATGAAAACTAAGATCATTAAAAAAGGGGACGCTATTGTCATATCGATGAACGGTAAACTTGATTACGAGACTCAAGCTCCGTTTCGAAACGACCTCAATCATCTCATCAACCAAACAAAAACCGATGAAAATCCAAAAACAGTCATTTTTAATTTAGAAAATTTAGAATTTGTCGGTTCAAGTGGTATTGTAAACTTCATCCAGGCACTCAAAGATTTTAACGATAACGCTCCTACCAAGCCTCGATTTTGTCATGTCAAAAACGAATTCAAACAAATGCTCAAGGGCTTTGCGGAAGAAGTAAACTTCGAGATTTACGAAACGGAAGCTCGAGCTATTGGAGAAGGTGCCACTTTTAATTGAGCCCGCATGTGATCCTCTCCCCTTGAGGCAGTTCTTGAGCCCTGCTCACAGATTACTTCGAGGAGTATTGCGCTAAGAAGAGCATAAGATAGAATCTGCACTCATCTATGGCTCTTAGGATGCTGAACGGGTTTGATTTTTTAGGTAGAGAAATCTGCAAAATGATCTTGACTCATCCAGGGACCAGACACTCTTGCTCCTGAAGGATGAGAAAGTTCACTTTTTGTAAGCTCACAGAAATTCAATCAGACCCAGAACTCTTTAGTCTAGGGCCTCTGAGAAAAAAAACATTTCTCAGTTTCGAAGCTCATGCATTCCCGGATGTTTTATGCGGG
>DAISZI010000338.1:0-1819 GCA_036824885.1 Oligoflexia bacterium | reverse complement strand
CTGTAAGAATACCTAAATGGCCTAAAAATTCAGTTTTCACTTGCGCTGCATTAAAACTCCATGCTAGCTCTCCCTTATCACTCTGATGCGAGATATCCCGTCGTATCTGTATCATAGACTTTTGTCTACCCTCTCAAGCTCCAAATTTTAACTTGGTAGGGGAGAGTGTTCTTTTCTGTACTACTTTTTTGCTAATTCAAAATATTTTTATATTTTGGTGCGGAATCCGGGATATAACATTTTTCGAAAGAATTCTATGAAGAAAAACTCCCAGCAAAAACCCTCTCTCCATGTTCCGAACCTAAAATTCCTACTTCTTTTAAACCAAAAACACGCTCAGCAAACTTACCTCCCTCTTCTGAGACCACGAAGGCTACCAGGCCAGATGCACGAAGCTTCTTAATCCTCTTGATATACCTCTGCATCAGAAGATAAGAAAAATGTGTCTTATAAAAAGAAGGCGCAACACTGTAATTGAAAAGACAGAAATACCGCTCTCCTGGTTGAACGGCAATGGACCTGGTTTTCCAACACTCAGGCTGTGATTTTAACTCTTCAAAAGAAGTCCGAGCTATAGGGTAATACCCCGTATAACCATAAGGTAAATACAGTCCATCCGAACCAGAAAAAAAACCTACTTCAAATCCTTCGGAATAAACTTGAAGCAAACTCTGCACACGTTCAAAACTTGCCTGATCCTCCCAAACCGGGTACGAGATCCGATCAGCGAAGAAAACAGCAAGCACTGGGTCCCACTGCTGCTCTTGACCCAAACCAAACCAGGGCCCTGAGTCCTGAAAATGACCAGACAAAGACCCTAACCTAAGCTTATCCAACTCAAAGCTCATCCCAATCAAAAGCTTGAACCTCACTGATATGTGTGGCATCTGTCAAAAGCATCACCAAACGATCCACCCCCAAGGCCATGCCTGCACCTTCAGGCAATCCTTCCTTCAAAGCCTCCAAATACCTATAATCCAAAGCAACCCCAGGCCTTCCTAAAGCCTTGCGGTAATCCATCGCCTTTTGAAAGGCTATTTCCTGTATAACAGGATCTGTCAAAAAAGAAAATCCATCAGAAAGCTCAATTCCTGCAATATAAAGCTCACTTCGATCTGCAAAACTTCCATCGTTCTTTTGAGAGCCAGCAGAAGCTGTCATCCACAAAGGCCAATGAGTTAAAAAAAGAGGCTTCTTCCTTCCTAAAAAAGGTTGCACTTGATCTAACAAAAAAGAAATCAGTAAACTTTGATCCTGAAATAAAACTTCAGGAACCTCCCAGCAAGCACAACGACAAGCTTCTTGTAAATCTTCCAGAGAAAAACAACGCAAGTTTTTGAATCCTAAATAAAACTCAAAAGCCTCCTGAACACTCATCGAATCCCAGGGCTTCCTAAGATCAACGAAATTACCTTGATAAACAAGTGTTTGCTGTCCAGGAAAAAGCGTCTGAAAACAAGCAAGAACCGCTTCACACGCGTATTGCTCAATCTGTGCAAGAGAAGCACCAACCTCTGCCCATTCCAGCATCGTGAATTCTTGACTATGCCAATTTCCTCGATCACCCACACGAAAATTCTTCGTTAAGGTAAAAAGCTTCTGAAATCCCCCCACCATCAACCGCTTAATCTGATACTCAGTAGAAGTCGTTAAATAACCCCAAAACTGATTGCCTCCTGAGACCTCAAAAGAATCTAAATGCCAATCGGAAGTCGTTCTAGGAACAAGAATCGGCGTTTCTATCTCTAAAAATCCCTGAGCACCCAAGGAATACCTCAGGCTTTGCATCACAAGCGAGCGTTGCTGAAGACGCTGCAAC
>DAISZI010000337.1:0-1822 GCA_036824885.1 Oligoflexia bacterium | reverse complement strand
GAGTCGTACTTGCAGAGCTAGCGCTTCCTATCGGAGGTTTGATGTCTCACCAACCTTCCTCGGCACTTGCCCATTGCCTTCGTCGTTTAAAAGTAGCAAGTCTTCAGATCCGCTGTGTCCTTCAAGAACCTTTTTTACAACTTGCTTTTTTAAGTCTCCCGGTCATCCCTTCTTTGAAACTGACAGATCGTGGACTCGTTGACGTAGAAAAATTTCAATTCATCAATGTTCAAGCCTGATTGCCCTTTCGTAAAATCTTTGTTATAAAGCGCCAAAGACTTGAAGTCATCGGAGAGATGGCCGAGTGGTCGAAGGCACTCCCTTGCTAAGGGAGCAGCGGGTAAAACCGCTCAAGAGTTCGAATCTCTTTCTCTCCGCCAATCACCATTTCCCTTCATTTCACCGAAATCCTTGAATGGGTTTTACAATTTCATATCGCACACTTACACCATCTAAACTTCAGTTCGGAGAACAGACTTTCTAGTGTCCAGACCACAAAAAAATCTTTTTCGACAATCGAAAAATGAAGCTTATTCATTCACAACTTCTTCAAGATTCAAAAAGATGGCACACCCACTGCGACGCGTATTTGGAAGTCCCCTCTCAATCCTCCTTCGTTGTGTCTTTGAGAAATTGAATGAGTCAAGCACGCACTTTTGCCTAAACTGTGCAGCGCTTGGATAGCAAGGCCCGACTTTTTTTCCTACGGGGAAATCCGCAGCCGTCAGGAATGGAATTTCGAGCTTTCCAACGATGAGCTTTTGCGATGGTCCGTTAGTCCTTGAGAATGACGAGTTTTGACTTAACGCATTATAGAATCGAGAATGAAGATAAATTAAAAAAATTTAATTTTAGTGAATCTTAATATCTGATTCTTGAGCATCTAAATTATCTTTTTAACATGACCGTTTTTTCTCATTTGAAATGCAAGATTTTTTTTCATTTACTCCTAAAAAGTCAAAAACCTGAAACTCGAGTCTGATGCAAAACAAAATTTTGAAGCACTAGTCTTTTGTGAGCTTAAACTTACGCTTTACAAAGGAGAGTCAAAGTAATAGAAGAAAAGCTCAGTCCTATATGCTACGGAGAGATGACCGAGTGGCTGAAGGTGCGCGCCTCGAAAGCGTGTAGGGGTTAACGCCCCTCGGGAGTTCGAATCTCCCTCTCTCCGCCATTTATTATTTTTCTTCATTTCAGCAATAAATTGAAGAGGTTTTACAATTTCATATTGCACGCTTACGCCGTTCATAATCCGAATAGTAGCTTATTCAATAGAAAACGCCTTTTCTCATGGCGTCATGTGATTCCATAATGATTCTTCGTTGGTAGCCAATTCGATAATGGGTAAGCTTTCAGCGTAGCACTGTTACGCAAATTTTTTTTGATTCACTCTCTGGCTACAGCACTTAAGAGTGCGAAAAGGTAGTCATCGAAAAAACGAGGAGTTCGAAAAATAAAATAGAAAAAAGAACGAATTCGAGGTCGATTTAAATACCCAGAAAAGATACAGACAGAAGCAGCTGTCTGGGAATTTCTATTGCTGAATTAAGTAGAATCTCAAAAATTGACTCGCCTGAATTCGCTACACACTTAAAATCTATTCATCTTATCGCGCTAATTTCTTCACTAAATGGGATATCGCTTTATTCTGCCAGTCTAACTCACAATTACGATCAATATTTGATCAAACTATAACTCAGAAATCTTATTTTTTAAATACTCTCCACCCTCTCTCCTGAACCCCCGTCTTCCAAAAAAGGTAACTGTTCAGAGGTTATTTCATAAAATCAGGGAATTTGTCTTCAAAAACCAACTTTAGTGC
>DAISZI010000336.1:0-1824 GCA_036824885.1 Oligoflexia bacterium | reverse complement strand
AATTGCAGATTCTTTAAAAAGATTTTAATTTTGAGTCACCCAAAAGCTGATCGATTTTTTTATTTTAATAAAAATTTTCTCTCACATGTAATCTTAAAGCTTTCAAAAATGAGAGACTATGATAAAAGAATTCAACCTTACGAAGATGATCCTCAGGCACGAAGCAAAAAGACTCTTCAAACAACTACGCAATTAGGCATTGACTAATGCTAATAAATCGCATCACATCGTATACTGCTTTTTGATCGACAAACTTTATCAGCCACTAAGTTATAGACCGGAGTTCTTTTTATCATGGTCATTTTTGCTTATCATAAAAAATGATTGATGTTTTGTGATGAATATCATAGAATCAGTTACGGTAAAATATCAAAACTTGAATCAAAAAAGCCTTAACATCCTTGATCCTCTTTTAGTGTTTTTCATGCTTTTCATGAGCGTTAATGCATGTTCTCATGGGGAATCTTTTTATTCCTATTCAGCCAATCAGACAGTAGAGTCAAAAAACGAGAACAACCTAGAAACTCAAGAGATATCTTTTTCAGATGATAATAGTAGAAAAATAGCAATAAAAAAAAAATTTTAATAAAACTTCAAGAGATTCATAATGAGTCAACGATAAAAAACTCAATACTAAAAATACTCACGAATTTAGAAAGCCCATCCCCAAAAGATGGACTCAATTGTTCTAATTACGACGATCAAACCTTAGAGCCCTTTTGCATTTTTAATCATCTGACGTCCGATTTAGACACAACCATCGATTGTTTTATCGACATCATCATTTTACTTACCTCTGACACAGACCCTGATCTTGATTCCGAGACAGACAGTGAATCAATAGAAACAACCACGGACAAAAAATCAATACTGGATCTGGATCGCTACCTTCAGGACTTAGAACGTCATATCCGTCCTACTCACCAAAGAAATCACACTTGGTCATGACATTGCTTGACAGATCTTGACTTCCAGCGTTCTTACGGGTGACTATTTTTCACTATGAGTTTCGGTGTGTTACACATACCCAAGCCATATGACTTTCTTGACCCATGTTCATGTCAACCTAAAAAACTTCAGAAAAAAGATCCATGAAACTTCCTCACCCACGCTAAAGCTTCCTCTTTCGTTGTGAGCTTTCTTGCTAAACTGAGATCTTCCACCTCGCGTAAAATCTTGGCAAAGACAGGGCCTGGAATCAAGCCAAGTGCGACCAAATCGGAACCTGTAATCAATCGTGAGGGAAGCTTTTTTTTAAAATCTTCCCAAACCCCGTGAGCATAAGTATCTAGACTTTCTCCAGCACCCTGAAGCTTCACTTCGTACAAACGAAGGAGATCCTGAAACCGAACGTCAAGCATCAGACGCTTTAAATCAGCTTCTTTCATCTCAGATGCATGACGGAGTTTCTCTTGATGATCCATCAGAAAAATAAGATCTTTTTGTTGATTGCGAGAGAATTTGAGACGTGCAGCAATCAAGCAGGCAAGTTTGCTTCCGAAAAACTCATGACCTTCCCAAGTTTGATGTTGCTTCCAACACTGAGGTTTTCCAATAGTATGCAACACACAAGCCCAGGTAAAAGCAAAAGATCCAGGAGAAACCCACCTGAGGCTTTGAAGTAAATCAGTCCAAAGCTCAGAAATTTCAAACAACGCATCAACCTCAGGAAGTACACTTCGTAAAAGACCAAGTTTTTGCAACGTGACCAATGCGCAAGCAGGCTGCTGCCACATCAGTGTAAATTCATCTCGGATTCTTTCAGCACTTACATGTACTAAAAGATGCACATGTCTTTCTATGGCTGAAGCCGTTTCCGATGCC
>DAISZI010000335.1:0-1831 GCA_036824885.1 Oligoflexia bacterium | reverse complement strand
ACTCTTTGGGCTCAGGAAAGACCTATATTGCTCTAGATTATATCGAAAAAAATCCAACAAAAAAAGTCGTTCTTTTTCTGCCCTCTTTTCTTAAAAGTGGCTGGCTTCAACAAATGCGTTCTTTTGGAGTAAAAAACACCGCAAGGTACCATATGATCAGCTTTCACGATGCGGAAGAAATACTCTCTTGCGATTTATCAAATACAATTTTGGTAATTGATGAAGCTCATCAGCTCATTAAAACAATCAAAACAAGCCTGGGGAAACGTTCGAACATCCTTGCCCAGGTGTATGAGAAGGTCAAAACAGCCTCTAAAATCTTATTGCTAACAGGCACACCGGTTTCTTCAACCATTGTCGATGTCGCTTACCTAGCAAACCTCTTTTATCCAGATAACCCCTACCCACTGGACTCTAATATATTCAAAAATGAATACATGGATATCATAGCCCCAACTTCCCTCGTGCGAGGACACCTGCTCGAAAGCAAAGCGTTTCAAGCAACACTTCCACCTCTATTTTCATTCGGTAGCTTCGCCCTCACCACGAACCCCGTTCTCATTTTGCTTGCGGGAAGTCTAGGCGGAAGCGTACTTCCGCTAGTGAATAAAATCTTTAACACCAATCAAACCCGCTTCAGAAAATTTGCCACAGAAAAATGGAAAGATTTTGCAGAAAAATACATTTCCTATTACAAAGTTGCCTTCACTGAAGACAAAAATTATCCCAAAAAAAATATCACTGAAAAAGAAGTCCGCTACAATGATCATCAACTTACATTATTTTTAAACATGACGGACTTATCCTTAACTACCGAAGAAATAAAGCTTTTTTTGGATGATGACGAAAATTACCCTGAAGCCTACCTGCAATTTCACAGTGAAAAATTGCAAAAAAAACTCATCAATAGTCTAGAAGCAGGACTTGAAATTGGAAATTTAGATTTTCAAGACGAAGACGGCAACCATATTGAATCACCTAAATTTTTAGAAATCCTCAAGATGATTCAAAATAAACCCGGACAAGTAGCCGTCTACTCCAATCGCTTCCGAAACGGAATCAATCGTTTTGCCCATTTTTTACGTCGGCATGGATTGGGCAACAGCTACGTAATGCTAACGCCGGATCAGACCATCGAAGAACAAATACAAGGACTGACGCTCTACAACACCGGTCAAAAAAGAATAGTACTCATCCATCCTACCATTACCGAAGGTATTTCACTCATGGGCACTGAGCAATTTCACATCTTAGAACCTCTCTCAAGCTCCTGGGTTCAAAATCAAATCGTAGGACGAGCGATTCGTTACCGGTCACACGAACACTTACCTAAAAATCGCAGAAAAGTGAACGTTTACCTCTGGAAAACAACGGTTAAGTATTACATATTAAATTTTTTTAATACTCGGGCGGGAGTGATTCGACGAGAGCATTGGCAAAAGAATTACTCAGAAGTGAGCCCTGACGGCTGGGGAGAGGGTATTTTGGGGATCAATCCTAATTATCACCTCCAAGAAGAAACTCCTGACGAACGGCATACCCGTATCAGTGCCGCCACAGAAAAAGATTTTATGAGCTTTCAGGACTTGCTTGACAAACACTGCATTGAAAAAAGTGTAGCTACCCACTGAGAGCTTCATTCGTTCATCGATGCATCGCTTCAGTCCTCCTCAGGTGCACACAGAGGTCAGAAATAGAAAAAAAATGAACGCATAGTAGTATTAAAATTTATCTTGCCACCGGCACAGTAAAAATAGCTAAAATCCAAACTCCCTGTGACTCGAGTTTCAAGTTTTTTTGTAACTATTTGATTTTAAAAGGATTAAGTAAA
>DAISZI010000334.1:0-1839 GCA_036824885.1 Oligoflexia bacterium | reverse complement strand
GCCATTCCGCACAATATTCTGCAACATGATTCTTAAAATCCCTTCCCCGTTGGCTGATAAACCTACGATGTCCACTAGCGATCCAGTAGTTATTGATTGAGGGTGGATAAGGTAGGTTTAAATGAATCATTAGCAGTTAATTGGTTTAAATGGTCCTTCGGTATTGGTATCCCAACAGCAAATACCACCTGTATAGTCACGCTCACACTTAGTAGCTGCATGACACTCTTTTATCAAAATGTTTCCTAATAAAAATAATGAAAAAGCAATCCAAAAAATAGTTAGTGATTTCATCAGAAGGGCACTTCCCCGTCATCGACACGATTCACTTCTTTTGGATAAACGCCAGGGTTCTGTGGTTTCCAATTATCTTCAGAAAGACTGATTAGGCTACCTTTAGGGGTTTGCTTAGTCCAACCAGCAATCTTGAGGGTTTGACCCGCTTTATAGTCCTCTGAGAGCAATAGCGTACCTTTCCAATCAGGAGAGCGCTCATTGGTTTTCTTTTCGTTCTGAAACAGAACACCTTTGCCCATCTGGGCGATATGACCATTAGCCATTGTTGATTTCCTTTCTAATTGCTTGGAGTTTTGATAAGAACTTCGCTGTAGTATTGCCGTCAAATGTTTTTGTATAGGCTTCATTGACATCTCTAAACGCCTTTATCTTAGAAAACTTTTCCTCTGCGGTCATTTTGGTAGATTCATGGATCTTGGCGTGCATCTCTGCAAATCCATCAATCCAATCATCTTTACAAACATAATGCGCATAAGGTAAATCTTGCCCTGGAACATACATCGGCAATGCCATATCAGGGATGTCATCAGGAATAGCGGAAAGATCCACTACGCTAGGAATGACTGATCCCATGTCTTTTAATACGGAAGGCTTGGCGGTCTGGGTTTCGAAGTTTTCGACTTCATCTGGCGAGTAGAACCCCGTAACAGATCCAGGGAAAACTGATCTAATCCCCTCTGAAATACAACGGCTTCTGAGCATCGCTCTGGGAAACTTTTGCCATCCGCTTCCTGGTTTAACAAGACCAATTTTGGTAGCTTGTCCAATGGTCCATGTAACCGCAAGGTTACCCCCGACGGGGTGTGAAAAAACTCCTGTAACTTGCTCATCTGTGTACTCCTTCCATTCGACTTTGCCACCTGCATTTTGGAAACGGGCAAGCATCGCATCAGCCTTCAATGCTGGTCTGCCTTGGATGATGTGAAAGTCACGAGCTGCTGTTGCAGGATGTAAACCTTCCGCTTGTGCTACCGCCATTAGTGCTAAAACACTATTGGTGTCCTTCATACCAAACAGACCAGACTTGGCTATTGCTTGTGCCATCTGCTCCATCTCGTTAAAACTAACGATATTGCTCATAATTCCTCCGCTTTTTCTGCGTGTTTAGTGGAATACTCAATCCAGTCATTCATTAGGTTGTGTTTCGCAATAAAAATCATTGCTAATTGCAATTCCTCGTAAGCCATAAATGGAACATTAGAACCAATCCAATTGCCCATAGCAAACCCGCTATCGTCTTTTTGAAAATCATCAAAAAAACCCCAATAAGCAAAACCTTCAGACGGCTTTAAAAGTAACTCCATAATTTTTGTTGATGGATTAAACATGAATAATCTCCGATAGTGTGTAAATAGTGTCAATGACTGAACTTACAGCCATGATCCAAACTGCTATATCAATATTGCTCATTTGACTAAGAACCTCCGAGATCCAGGGGTTTCGACCACAAACTGCTCATAAATATCAGGCATGGCACTCTGGAATAGTGATGCTGAGAACTTCTTAGAGCTTTTAGAGGACTTCCAAGAAACTAATGTCTGC
>DAISZI010000063.1:0-7784 GCA_036824885.1 Oligoflexia bacterium | reverse complement strand
GAGCTTCTTACAGATGCGACTTGCCTTTAATCGACGTTCTACCGCCTTGCCATTGTTTATAGCGATAACCCCTATCTCCAGTGTTACGTTTTATTTCACGAGTGATGGTAATGGGTGGCATTGAAGTATTCAAGTGATTGTAAGCTGTTGGCATGATAAACTGCCTCGATTTTAATCCTGAGGCTATCCTATTTTTTTAATTCAGTATAACTAGTGTTTTAATTTATATCTCAATAATGCAATTCGCGGTTGAAGGGGCCATAGTAAAAAGTGCTTTTTTTCTAGTATTTTTTTGAATTTTTATTCGTAGTCTCCGATAGTATGGCGAAATTAAATTCTTTCTGTTGCTGATGTGGTGGATGACAATCTCCAGTTTTTATAATTGATCAAATCATTCAACTTTTGATTGGCATTTCTAGAATTGCGGTACGATCCCTTATCAGTTTTAGCTCGTCTTCCTTCCCAAAGAAAATTCGCTTTTTTTTGAGAACAAGCAACGCTTTCAGCAAAGGCCTTTTCTTAAGATTTCATGGTCGAGTTACTTGATTTTACTGTCTCTTGCACCCTGAGCGGATATTCCATGGTAAAGCATTCTCCATATGCGGCATTCCTCTATTTGAGCTGAATATAAGCCCTTCCGTCTGAGATAAAGCCCTCATTCTTCATCTTTTAAATTGCTAGTACACTCAAGGCTTTGATCTGATCCTACAACTCTTTCTGTTGCTCTTGTCTGCCTTGCCTTGAATTTCGGAGATCCATTTAGCCCCTGTTGCAAGCAATACAAAAGCTTCTTCGCATATGAAAACTATAGTTCTATCTCTTCGGTTAAATTTTTTCTAATCAAGTTTCTTTAAACTCTTTTAAAGAAATTTTACGATTTTTCATGCCTCAAAACCCTACGCCACCTGTTTTCAAAGCTTGGCAATTCAACTATCCTGAGACACGGGGGTGACTAGAAAAGACTTGGGCCATTCGTGAGTCGATAGGCAGGGTCACTGCGAGTATCTTCTGATATCATTGAAACTACAAATGGACGCTGGAAAGAAATGACGAGCAAGGGATAGGTTGTAAAAATCGATTTTTGAACATCATTTAAAATTACTTTAATTTAATTTTGAATTTTCTTTAATAACGCCATGAATCAAAATTTGTCATTTGCGAAAAAGTATTGACAACTCTGAAGAAAAAAAATAGAAAGTTGGAGGTGAAGCAGGTGTGTTTAGTTGTTTAAGACGAAACATGGACTGTTAAGTAGCCTAGGGTGTATTCGTAGTGAGATCATGACAAAGATGAGGTGCTATAAGCATTTTAAGTTTTAACTTTAAAAAAATCTGCAGGCTTCTGTAATTATGGGATACTTGATATTCGGAATTTATTTCTAATTTTCATATATTTCATAAAATAATTGGCTTTTTCTCGGAGGTATTCGATGCTTTATCAAAGCATGCTCAAGCAACTTAAACTTTTCCAATTCTTAGATCATCCATACTCTAAATTATCTAAAAAATGTAGTCCTAATTGAATCAATTTTTACTGAGATCATGAGCTAAGGTCTTCAGGGATGATCAAACAACTCTATGAAATAATGAGTTAATTTGTATTTTTTCATCTATGGTCAACAAAAAAGTTATGTCAATTTTAAATAAGAGGTTCTTTATGTTAGCTTTCATGAATCGTTTTCAAATTTGTAGAGTAATGGCTCTTGTATTGCTGTCTACCACAAGCTGTTTTGTAGATAAAGAATCTGAGGATCAGATGAAATATGAAATCCGTAATGCCTTAAGCTTGGAATTACTGAGCTCACTCAGTGCTCAAACTTGCGAAGATACAGTGATTCCTGATGTGAATACGCATGGACGTGCTAATATGATCACTGAAAAAATCAAATGCATAGAAAAGTCCTTGAATAGCTGGAAAGGTGTACATTTCGGGCAGCAGACGGTTGTAACTGCAGGTACTCAATTGAATAGGGTTCAAATAACACGAATGGTGCGTACCCTAGAGTCACTTCACAGGGATTCCGATGTGACAAAAGAACAAAACGAATCTATTAAAAAGATATGCGATGATTTTGCGCATTTCAATTTTTTATAATCACGCAAACAAAAGCCTTATGCATTGATATGCTGCAATAGAGGATGTTCATGGCAACTTTGAAAAATCGTTTTCAAGTTTTTATAGTAATGGCTCTTATCCTTGTATCTACTCCCAGTTGTTTCAACAATAAAAAAATCTCAAATGCACTCAAAGATGAGATTCGCGATTCTTTAAAAGTGGAATTACAAAAATTTTTTGATAATCAATCTTCTGAAGATGAGGTTGCTCAAAAACTGCGTCGAAAAAGAGCCATTTTTAATGAATGGAGGGCCGTGCACGAACAAAACCGAGGAAGGGCAAGCGAAGCGCCAGTACCTGTCTCAAGTCAGGTTATTTCAGATACAGGAATTTCTCAGCTTAATGCTTGTGTAGAAAGACCCGATTTCGGTGAAATTAGTTGTTATGGAACTGATCGAGAAATAGCAGATCAGGTTGAAATAAAGCTGCTTGTTTGTGATAAAGATTTAACTCTAGAGCGTTATTCGGATTGTCAAACTCAGTTAATAGTACTGTTCTCCTCTCTTCAAGAGAATCAATGCAAAGATGTATTTACAGATCATGTTCGTTGTCTTATAAAAAAGAACATATTGAAAAAAGTAACTAATCTAATTCATCCTGAGGTAGGACCTCTAGTGAAGAAAAAGGGGAGAATTAATAAGAAAGACTTGGGTCAATTTCTTGCTGATTTTGGAAGCTGGTATCGTGATACACTTCAGCCTATTTATCAGAATCCAAGCTTAGCACGTGTAAAATCTGAAGGAATGACTCTTGATCCGTTGATAGATGAAGAAAGACAAAAAAATTTACTTCTACAAAAGTTAGCTGATCAAGACCAGCAAGAGATTCTGGATGCCTTCTGGGCCGCTATTGCTGCAAACTCCCAATCAGATGAAATTTCCAAGGAGAGAATTGATTTCTATGATCAAAATCAGGCATCGTTTCAAGTAGCAGAGAAAGTTATTCTACAAGAAGGTTACCCAATTCCTTTATTGATGAAGCTACTGGGAGACTCTCTTAAGGTGCTTTCTGATCGCATTCACTTTCTGGCTAGCATCGCAGACCTGGGCTCTTCTATTCATTCACGTAAGGAGAGTAACAATACGGAGCTTTTTAAAATTATTTCATTGCTTGGCTCATTAGGAAGTGATCTCGAGTTTCAAAAAGTAAAAGATTATATTGCTCAAATAAATATTCCGCTCGCTCATCCACTTCGTGAATTTTTTTATGCCGCTATCAAACAAAATTTCACCAAATTCCTTGAAGACTACTATCAGAATTTGAGTCATTGTCCTGAAGCTTGGGATGTTTTGCAATTAAATCCTTTATCTGTGCCTCGTTTTGCACAGGGACTTCTTGAAATCATTCAATCTAATCGCATTCTTAGGAATGCGTATCAAGCATCTGGATTTTATTCTTGTATGAGGGATGCTGAAACAACACTCAATTTTAGTCCCACCTTAGAATCAGATTTAATCAAAAGAACTGCTATGAGTGAAGGAGCTTTTCAAGAGAAATGGGAACAGCTCAAGAAGAATAGGAAAGAGCATCATCATGAGATATTAGAGGAATCCGGTGAGCAAACGTTTAAACGTCTGAAAGACGAGAACAAGAGAAAAACAGAAAAAATTATCGAAATAACTAAAGATATCAATAGATTAAGACTAAATCTTTTTGATATTGGCAAAAAAACTACAGATTATTTGGCTGGTTTTTTTGCTGTGCTCAGTAGCGAGTTCCGTGGCAATGACTCCGAATTGCCGCTTGAGAATCGAGTTTCGCTCTTTACCATTGCTCCAAAAGACGCTCTGACAGATCCACATTTAAGTACTCTGGAAGATAGTGTGTTTAAAAATAAGCCTATTCAATTAACTAAAGGAATGATCGCTTCCATTAAATTAAAGGGGAATTGGTCGCCTACATGTGCTCTGAGAAAATCAAATTTTGTACCACCTATTCCAAATCTTTTGATTGGTCCAGAAGGATTTATGATGAGCATTAGCCAGAGTAAGGCTCGTATTCACTCTGTGGAAGACTACCAGAGAGGGGTTTCGATTACTCACAAATACACTGGGAGTGCATTTTTTTATAAAACGAATCAAAGCACTGCTAATTGGTTTGATCAAGATAGTACCATGCAATGCTTTGAGTCTTACTTTGGTCTGAGTAATGGCAAAATTGATGCCTTCGAGACTAGACAGCAAGCAGCATTCAACTTAGGGATACGTTCATCTTTCGCTCCCTTTCAGCATTTTCCTGTGGGCAGTCTTTTAATCGCTCAGGTCAAAAAAGAAGGTCGATCACTTGATTCTATTTTATCAATAGAAGTAGCGCAGAGAGCAAATCAGATTTTGGCTCAAGATGATGTTGATTTGTATTTGATCGTGAATGACTGCAATGATGCAGACAATGGAGCAGAGGAACTTGAAGTATCTGTGGAGATCAAAAAATTCCAAGAAGGGTCAATTGCGAGCCAGGTTCCTATAGTTACGGCAGATATAGTTAATCATATCGATCAAAATCTTGATCGAATATTGCTACAAGGAGATGTTTCTTCTGAGGAAATAAATACTTTACGAAATGAAATCAGCAAGAAACTGCAGCAGGCAGATTGGATTGAGCGATCTCGAGCGACTGCAGGACCTGTAATCCCTGAGTTTTGGAAATTTTGGGTAGAGAATCAATTACTATCAGCAGAAAAAAAATCTCGAATAAGAAGGCTTGAGAGAAATTTAAAAATAGAGCTTTCAAAGCTAGGCCGTGTCAAATACGATATTGAGCACATCGAACAAACAAGTCGACTAAAAAATTCCCAGTCCAAAGTTTATGTAATTGATGAAGATTCGTTAGATATAGAGCAATTTACTGCTGAATTAAATCCAGTAGTAGATAAATTAAAAAAATACATTATTCCTCTAGTTTCATTTGAATCTCCAAATAGCATTGAATGGTTGAAACATCAAGAATCAGTAAAATTTATGTGTGATAGTTTAACATTAGATAGTTCGGTAGATGATATTGTAGATAAAGTAGCTAAATTATATACTGATTTAGTTAAAATTTCGCTTCAATTCCATTCTGTTTCTAATAAATGGAGAACAGTTGACTTGGTTCTGAGGTTCCCAAGGCCAGGACTCTCAGAAGAAACACCAGTCGATGCATTGATTGATGGCTCTCTTCCTCATTGGATCAAGGGGCCTCGCGTGATGGCTGAGCGTCTTTGGAGGTCTTTCCAATCCAGAGGTTCTGCAACACTGTCTTTAAGGCCTGAGGATCTTTACGGTAATGAAGAAGGTAGATCCGGTGTGTTGAATCGCACGCAATTCGTTCCCATCATTCAGTCTATGGTATTGCATTTCTTGGCCCAAAATGGAGACAATGTAGCTGCTCGAGTGGAGAACGGGTGCAAGTTCGAAGCTAGAGGCACAATGACATTTCCAGGAGAAACACGACTTCATAGTTTCAGCAGGGGAGATGATCCATCAGCTTCATTCGTAACGAGGGGATCAGTGCCCTGCAGTTTTGGTTTATGCCAGGAAGCTTCAGTGCTCCATAAATCTGCTATAGATCCTATGAGCGGATGGGGAAGTGCTTTTGGCCTTTCTCCTTTTATGGATTTTGACTTTAATTTTAGTGAGTCGAAGTTTCCAACTGAACATGATTCCTCTGTTGGTGCTGAAAGCATTCGTGAGATTTTAGTGCTGTTTAGATTGCGGTGTCGTGACTCGTCGGTTAATAAAACGATATACTGGATGGATTCTGTTCCACTTGATCTACCTCATAGATGAAAAACATGATTGGATGAGGATTCCGATTGACTAAAGATGAAGGAGTAACTTTGAAAAAAAATATTTATTTAATGATATGCAGAAAGCAATTGGTTTTATTTTTTTTATTTAGCTTTCTTTTTTTGAGTACGGCTTGGCCAATGCTTGGAGGATTCGAGGAGCAAAAAGAAGAATCGTCAGGTCAAAATCAAGAATCTTTGTGTATTTGGAAATTAATTTTTAGCTTTTTATTACCAACGGATATTGCGAAAATTAAGGTCACCGGTAGTGTTCCGTTGGCAGTGACCGAGGCAGCGGTTACTGTCTGCTCTAGTCAATCATTGTTTTTTATCGGTATGGATATTGATGATGATCTTTTTGCTAATATCAAAAAAGGTTACTGTAGAGGAGTTCAGAGCTTTGATCTTTCTCGTTCGAAATTTAATCCTCAGGCATTGAAAGAATTACCTGAAAATCTTCTTGAACTCTCGCTTGAGGGAACTGAATCATTTGAGAAAAAATTTTTAGAGTGGTATGAATTAGATTTTGATCCTCCGGTTTTAGTTGTTCTTTCAAAACTAAGAAGTTTAAAAAAGTTAAACCTTAATGACATTAACATTAGGAATAGTTGTGTTTCCAAGATTGTTGAAGTTGCCACGAAACTTGGTATCCAAGACTTGAGGATTAGAGGAAGTCATATGAATGGTCCTGAGGTTGAAAAGATTGCTCAAATTCAACAGATGACATGCTTGGATCTCAGCAAAAATTCAATCAATGCAAATGCTGCAAAGCATATTTCTAAAATGAAAAATATTATGCACCTGAATCTCCATAAGAATAATATTGGAAACAATGGAGCGGAACACATCTCTCAAATGCAAAATCTCACATACTTGAATCTCAAGGAAAACGGTATCCAAGAATCCGGGGCGGAGCACATCTCTCGAATGCAAAATGTCACACACCTGAATTTGAACGGTAATGATATACGAGATCGTGGGGCAGAGCACATCTCTCGAATGAAGAGTATTACACATTTGGATCTCGGTAACAATAAAATCGAGACAGATGGCGCCGCGTATATTTCTCAAATGCAAGCCATCAAATACTTAGATCTCAATACTAATAACATTGGGGACTTTGGCGTAGAGTATATTGCTCAAATGATGGGAATTACGCACTTGAATCTCTGCCATAATGAGATCACACAAGTCGGTGCGGAGTACATTTCTAATATGCAAGGAGTCACACATTTGGACCTTGAGCTTAATCAGCTCGGAGAAGATGGTTGTAGATACATTGCTCAAATGAATGGGATTACACACTTGAATCTGGACCGCAACGAAATTGGGAATCTCGGATTAGAGCACATTTCTCAAATGTCGAGAGTTACAGAATTGAATATTGGCTCCAATGAAATCACGGATGCTGGAGCCGAATATCTTCTTCGCATGACGAGCCTCTCATGCTTGGATATCAAATATAATAAAATTCATGAATTTTTACTTAAAAAAATAACTAAAATGAAATGGCTTAAGCACTTACAAATTCAAACCAGTAAGATCACAGACGATATCGTTGAGCAAATTTCTCGAATAGAAGGGATTACACATTTGAATTTTGAAAATAATAAGATTACAGACACTGGCTTGTATTATATTTCTGGAATGCATAATGTTACCCATTTAAATATTATGTCTAATGCGATTACAGATGCTGGCTTAGAATATATTCATCGAATGAAAAGTATTACACATTTGGATGTTTTCATGAGCATTAATCTTACAGACTGGAGCCCAGAACATCTTAAGAGAATAAAAAGAATTACACACTTGAATTCCCAATGGCCTAATACTATGAAAGTTGGAACTTTTAAAATGTAAAGATTCAGTCAACTTGCAAATAAATAATAGCTGAAAAAAT
>DAISZI010000062.1:0-7798 GCA_036824885.1 Oligoflexia bacterium | reverse complement strand
GAAGAAGAAAAGTTTATGATTACCAAAAAATACTTGATTTCAAAACAAGTCACAGAGCATGGCATTGAAAAATCCCTTATTGAATTTGAAGACAAAGCCATTGAAACCATTGTTCGTGAATACACCCGAGAATCAGGACTGAGAAATTTAGAACGCCATATTGCATCCCTTTGTAGAAAAGTGGCT
Organism: Oligoflexia bacterium; assembly: GCA_036824885.1. Classification (GTDB taxonomy): domain Bacteria; phylum Bdellovibrionota; class UBA1018; order UBA1018; family UBA1018; genus DAISZI01. The sequence continues at coordinate 7,612 of DAISZI010000062.1, read as the reverse complement.
CGTTTGATTGCCGAAGGAAAAAGGGATAAAACCACTATCACCGCTTCTTCCGTCTATGAATTCTTAGGTCCACCTGTTTACCTCAAGCAAGATAGTCAAGAACAAGATGAAGTTGGAATTGCCACAGGACTTGCTTGGACTGCAGCAGGGGGAGAAGTGCTCTCGGTAGAAGCCATCAGCATGAAAGGAAGAGGAGCAATCACTTTGACCGGACAATTGGGAGAAGTCATGAAAGAGTCTGGACAGACAGCCCTAGGCTTCATCCGCTCTCGTGCTTCAGACTTAGGCATTTCAGAAAATGTTTTTGCAACAACCGATATCCACGTCCATTTTCCTTCAGGAGCGATCCCTAAGGATGGACCATCCGCTGGAATCACCATGGCATCTGCGATTGTCTCGCGTCTGACAGGCATGGCACTGCGTAAAGACGTAGCCATGACAGGAGAAATCAGCTTAACGGGACGGGTGCTGCCAATCGGAGGTCTCAAAGAGAAATCTTTAGCTGCTATGCGGCATGGAATTACCACGATTGTATTTCCTGAAAAAAATCTCAAGGATCTTGAGGAAATTCCAGAAGAATTTCGATCCCGCTTGACATTCGTTCCTGTCAAAACATTGGACGAAGTCCTTGCTATCGTTTTAGTCAAAAAAACCAAGAAAAAATCTTTCAAAAAAAGTAAGGTTCGAAAATTTGACAAAGCTGCATAATATGAGAAAAAGGGGTGGATGACTCCACTTGAGTGGGTTTTTGGTTTTTTTTTCGTCGGTTGTTCTGGATTTTTAGCGGCTTCTGAAGTTGCCTTGCTCAGTTTATCTCGATTTCAACTCAGATCCCTAAAAGAAGAAGCACATCCTACCTACCGCAAGATTAAAAATATCCTCATGGATCCACCGGGATTACTCATCACGCTTTTGCTGTGCAACGAAGTGATCAATATTGCGATTTCTGCATGGATCACAAAAATCACCACAGCAAGCCACCCCTGCTCTCTGTGGATCTCAAATGCACTTTACAGCATGCTCTTCACCGTTCCCTGCATTCTCTTATTTTGTGAAATTACTCCTAAAATCATAGGCATCCGCGCCAATCGCATCATTGCTATTTTAAGCATCAACCTTTTAACTTGGATTCATCGCCTACTGAAACCCATACGACTCGGATTGAAAAAACTAGTTGCACTTTTTTCTCAACTGGATACTCAAGTTTTTTCTCAAACTCAAGAAAAATCTGAAATTCTTAAAGAATCTGATTTTTTGCTCATGTTAGAAGAAGGCTACAAAGCAGGAAGCATTCAAGAAAAAGAGCTTGAACTCATCAAAAAAGTATTTGCATTAGACAATACCAACGTAAGCGAAATCTATACCCCTCTTTCACAGGTGCTTTTTTTACCTGCTAATACTTCTATTCAAACAGCACTGACTTTAGTTCAAAAGAAAAGACATTCTCGCATTCCCGTGACCACCCTCAATCGAAAAGAAGTATTAGGCATCCTCTACTCCAAAGATCTTTTAAAAGTGAAAAAAAATGCCACAGAGCTTCAAGCCACCATTCTAACACAGATAAGAAAACCTTTCTTTGTCTACTCGCATTTAAAAGTGAATACACTTTTTAGAAAATTCAAAAAGTACAAAACCCATATGGCCATCGTTAAAAATGCTCAAGAAAAAATTTTAGGCATTGTTACCATGAACGATGTGCTGGATACGCTTTTTGAAAATTTTTTGCCAGATGAACCTCCAAAAATAATACCGAAAAAAGGCAAATAGTGATCTCGCTAACACTTGGAAACTTACTTATCATACTAATTTTATTATTAATCTTAGAGGGTTTTTTCTCAGGATCAGAAATCGCGCTTCTGTCTTTAGATAAAATTAATCTTGCACATCTTGCAAAAAATGGAAATAAAAAAGCCATTTTTACGCTTAAACTAATTCATCATCCCGAACGCATTTTATCAACCACTCTTCTCATGAGCAGTCTTTGTGTGATCGGATGCTCGTCTTTAACCTCGCTTTACTTACTTCACAATAACATCAAGCATGCAGAAATTTATTCTATCTACATAGTTTCACCCATGGTAGTGCTCATCGGCGAGCTCATTCCTAAAACTATCTATCAAAAGCATGCCAATACTCTTGGACCCTGGGTATCTTATCCTATTCAATGGACCTACTGGATTTTTTTTCCTATCACTCATGTTTTAGGATTTTATACCTCTAAAGTCTCAAAAATAGCAGGATCATTTGAAGAGCTTTTAACAGGACAAAAACGTTATAATCGAGAAGAAATTGAATCTCTTTTGTCTTATAAAAGAAACGAAACAGAAATAAAATCAATTGAAGAAAAAATCATCAAAAGGATCTTAGATTTTAGATACTCTCAAGCCAAACACGCATTAATTCCACTCGTTCAGGTCAATGCCATCGAAAAAGAAAGCAGCATCGAAGAGGCTTTAGACTGCTTTCAAATGCACCGCCATACCCGTATACCTGTTTATTCAGAAAGAATAGATAATATCATAGGAACCCTTGAGATCATGGATCTTTTAACTGTAACCAATCTCCAAAGTCCTATTGCACCTTATCTTTCAAGCGCTTATTATGTGTCAGAAACCCACTCCCTTCATGACCTTATCTTACAAATGCGAAAAGAAGAAAATGAAATGGTTATTGTCGTAGATGAGCATGGAGGAGCTACAGGTATTCTGACTTTTGAAGATATTGTCGAAGAAATAGTAGGTGAAATTAATGATGAATTTGATTATGAAATACCTCTTTACGAAGAATTAAAATTAGGTCACTTCAGAGTGCAAGCTCGGATAGAAATCAAAGAAATCAACGAAATTTTAAAAATAAAAATCCCAGAAGGAGATTACGAAACCCTGAGCGGATTTTTACTACAGCAATTCGGTCGCATTCCCAAAAATCAAGATGAACTTTTTTATAATACAGAAACAGGCGCTTATAAATTTACCATCCAAAAAGCAACTGAACGTCATATCGAAATAGTTCATATTAATAAAATTGAGTAATATTTATTTCCTGAAGCCGCTAGTTAAACTTCGTCGACTTTAAGTATACTAAAAAAAACAATTTCCTTAATAAATAATAAGTATTGATTAATGAAGCGGAATGACTATAATCTTTATTATGAAAGACGAAAGATTTTAAAAATTGGAAATAACACTTAAGACGCGGAGGCATAATATGACAAAAACGATCATCATTGTGGACGATATTTACTTTGTAAGAAAAACGATTCAGGAGATCTTAGTACAAGCCCATTATCAGGTCATCGCAGAAGCTGACAATGGCGCTTCAGCTGTAGATCTTTATTCTAAACTTCGCCCGGATCTCGTCACGATGGATGTAGTGATGCCTGAGATGAGTGGCATTGAGGCGTGTCAAAAAATTCTAAAAATGAATCATCAAGCAAAAGTGATTATGATATCAGCGATGGGCCAAGAAAGTATGATGATGGAAGCTATCGAAGCGGGGGCTTGCGACTACCTCTTGAAACCCTTCACTTCTCAGGATATACTGAGGGCCACGGCACGTGCTTTACAAGGAGATCAAGGAAATCTTGCCGCAAATGCTAAAGATGAATACTCAATACCTCGGTGAGGCTTTTCCCAAAAACGTCCCATTCTACCACTTAGGCACGGTGACGGCTACCCCTGCTGCCGACTTAAAATTAACCTCAAGCGAACTGTCTGAGAAAGTGGGTCTGATTTTTCGATTTTTGGGAGATTATTCAGGATCTTTTTTATTCCTTTTTGACAAAGGACTTGATGTTTCTGTGTATGCAGAACTAGGCAACGTCCTTGCCAGCAGAATTTCGACCCACCTCAGCCAAAATCATCAATTAGACACGATGATCAGCCCTCCCCAAAGCCTTTCAGACAAGCAATTAGTGAAAGTATTGGAAAACACCCCAAATTTTCAACAAACGTATTTGCATATGCATGAAAGGAAGCTTGCCACAGTCCATGCCTTCATGTTAGCGAGAAACTCTCCAGAGGAAATCGGAAATGTTTAAGTGGTACTTCTCTCTCATCAAACTCATGATTTTTGCGATCATTATCTTAATATTAGGCGTGACCCTGCAGTGGAACGGAAAAAGTTTATCGGATCACGTCCAAGCAGAAGTAGAGAAGGCTAAAACCTCAAACTGGTATCTCTCACTGAAAATTTGGAGTAAAAAAATCACCCAAGAGGCCTACCATGGGTTTCAAAAACAACTCAGCCAGACAAGCTCTCCTGAACAGATCTCCGATGTGGAAAAAGATAAACTAAAAAATCTCATGAAGGAACTCAATGAAACCCCACAAAAGAATTGACCTCATCTCAAAAACCAAGTAATCGGAGGTATGAAAGAAAGCTCTGTTGCTCGTATCAAAACCGAAATTCCTGGCCCCAAAAGTCAAGGGTTAAGACAAGAAGAAGAAAAGCATCTAGCCCCGGGGTTGCAACGCTTTGCCAGCATGGCAGGCATTGTGGTAGACCACGCATCAGGAAGCCAAGTCACAGACGTTGACGGAAATACCTTTATCGATCTCATCGGAGGCATTGGCGTCAATGGTTTAGGCCATAGCCATCCACGCTACGTGAAGGCCATCCAAAACCAAGTAGAACGCATTTCAGTAGGAAGCTTTACCTCAGAAGCAAGGGTAGGACTTTTACAGAAAATCGCAGGCCATCGTCCCAGTCCCGAGCTGCATCGGGTACAGCTTTATTCAGGGGGATCAGAAGCAGTAGAATCAGCTTTAAGACTTGCCAAATGTGCCACCGGAAAATACGAATTTGTAAGCTTCTGGGGAGGTTTTCATGGAAAAACTATGGGAACTTTATCACTCATGGGCTCTTGCTTTAAAGAAAAGTACGGACCTATGGTACCGGGATCCCATATTGTTCCCTATGCTTACTGCTACCGCTGTCCTCTCAAACTCAAATACCCTAGCTGCTCTTTAGCTTGCGTGGAACTCATAAGAAACCAGATCAAAAAAACGACCTCAGGCGCGATCGCTGCCATCCTCATCGAACCCATGCAAGGAGCGGCTGGAAATATCATTCCTCCTCCTACCTTCTTGCCGGCTATTGCAGCTTTAGCGAAAGAATTAGACGCTTTGCTCATCGCAGATGAAATGATCACAGGATTCGGAAGAACAGGCAAATACTGGGGTATTGATCACTCAGGAACCCAACCTGATATCATCACCATTGGCAAACAATTTGGTGGAGGCATGCCTATTTCAGGACTCATCTCAAAAGATACCATCGTCCAAAAAACACCTTGGTCTCATCCTTCAGGCTCTTCCTCAAGCTATGGAGGCAATCCTTTAGCCTGCGCAGGAGCTCAAGAAGCTTTAAGTATCATCGACGATGAAAACCTAGTAGAAAATGCCCAAAAGCAAGGAGCTTCTTTTTTAAAAAAACTTCAAGAAGCCCTACAACCTTATCCCTTTGTAGGAGAAGTACGGGGCATCGGCTTATTTCTCGCCATTGAAATGGTAAAAGATCAAAAAACCCGAGAACCTCTGCCTTCTAGCGTCACCCATCAAATATTCCATAGCTTATTACAAAAAGGAATCCTCAGCATGGCTTATGATGCCATTTTCAGAATGCAACCTGCTCTGACCATCGACGAAGCAACACTTGATGAAGCTATCCTAAAAATTCAAGAAGTTTTCGATGAAATGAAAAAAAATGAAACCTATTTGCACAATGCCTAAGCCTGCTTTATGCTTTTTTGGGAGGCTCTTACTTTTGATCGCATTTCTCAAAAGCACTGAGCTAAAGCCTACCCATTTGACAAGGTTAGGTTCTCGAAGCGTTTTATAGCCATGAAAAGGTAAGAAAATCTTACTCACAAAGATTTGCATCAAATGATTAAAGCCTTTCTTAAGATCGCTAGCGACCCAAAATAATATTTAATTTTGATAGAAAATAAAAATGAGATCATCTATACCAAAAAACATCACATTTTGATTCGCCGATTCACAAAGCAGAACCCAAAAGACACCCATAACACCTCAACCTTGTATTTAAAAAGAACATTATAAGAGTTAACCAAAAAAGAGAAAAATAGGAAGAAAGTCGGATCAGAAGTAATTGGGTAACGCGGTGCTTTTTATACAAATGCTAGCAAAAGGCACCCAAATTAACCTCCCTTTTGCTATCCTGCCCCCGATCCAAAGAGTACATTTAACTTGTAGGCTCAGAAGAAAGAGCTAAAACTCACTAAGTTTTTAGTAAAACCTGAGAGATTTGTGAAACAATCACTTGCACTCACTTTGTTACAAATGTTGGGGAACATACGAAATAAGAAGTTTTCAGGTTTCAATTAACTAATCGGAGAGTATCGATCATGAAAAAAAATCAAAAATAAACTGGATCAATATGAATGAAGTGTCAGGGTTCAAGATTGAAAGTACGCTTTTGCCTCATGAACTCACTCACGTTCAGTTTATCCTTTTGATGTCGCTTGGGTTTTTAAAACAAGATGGAGCCGATGTATAGCAAAATGACCTAGCCAAATTCTTGAGCTTTGATGTAACTATGACGTCTCAATTGCTGCGTACTCTAGAAAAGAGAGGATTGATGAAGCGCTCTCAAAAAGAAGGTGATGAGCGGTCTAAGTTTTCAGATCTTACAGATGAGAGATAGCGCAAAATCCAGATAGCAGCAAAGGATTTGCTAAAAGCGGAAGATTCTTTTTTTGCAAGTTTAGGTAAAAATAAGCAAGGCTTTGATGAGTATTTAGGGTAAATTTTACAACAACAAACATCAGATGCGGCATGAGTAAAGTTATTTTTTAAAACAGATGTGATTCTAGCAGCAAAATCTCAGCCTCAAAGACTATTCAGCAAGAAAGTACAGATCTTTTCCTAGCTTTTGGTGTTGATACATTCATTGATAGGATCCCATTCGGGAGACAAGAGCAATACTTAAAATTTATTCACGAAAAAAATAAACCTTGCCAAACAATGCATGTAGAACCGAAAAATGAAATTTATGAAAAACCTGGGCTTTGAAGCAAAACGCAAAGGTATGAAATTATATTCGGAAAAGACATTATGAATCAAGAATACAGTAAGTTTCCAGGAGATTTGAAAGAGCACTTTGAATCATCTCGATATAAAACGATACTTAAAACCAATAAATAGATTATTTTGTTTTGTCATTGCATTGGAACTAAAATACTTGAAGCGCAAAAGCACCAAGGACGGAGAATCGATGTTATTAAAAAATTATCAATAAATTTACGCTGCGATTTTCCTGATATGAAAGGTTTTAACACTCAAAATTTGAAATATATACTCAAATTTGTTGAAGAATTTAAGGCAGATCAACAGGCTGTTGACCAAATACCTTGGGATCACATTGTAACCTTGATACATTCATACTGCAAAATGGATGGTCTCGTAATATTTCGTTGAAACAAATTGAAACCAATCTATTTAAACATCAAGGTAATACGGTTACAAATTTTGAGAACAAGCTACCTGCAACATAATCTGATATCGCGAAAAATAATTTAAAAAATACACTGAACGCGAGGTAGAAAAAGAATTAATATCCTATATTGAAAAGTTTCTCCTTGAGCTTGGCG
>DAISZI010000061.1:0-7813 GCA_036824885.1 Oligoflexia bacterium | reverse complement strand
CTGAAAAGTTAGGGAAGATGGATAGGCAAGCAGCCATCGAAGTGTTAAGATGAGGGGCATGGATCAAAAAAGCCGAATAAAATGTTGGGCACCGGATTTAGATTTACCCACCCAGCAACAGATTCAAGACGTTGCATCTCTTCCTATCATTTATCGGCATGTTGCCGTTATGCCCGATGCCCATTTAGGGAAGGGTTCTACAGTAGGTACGGTCATTGCAAGCCTTGGTCATATTATTCCTGCAGCAGTCGGAGTGGATATCGGATGTGGGATGGCTGCCGTGCGTCTTCCTTTTCCAGCAGATAAGCTTAAGAAGCTCAAAGAGTTAAGGTGTTCTATTGAGAGATCGGTTCCAACTGGGAGGGATGGCAATCGTGAGATCTCTGTTCGAGTTGGAAGTGCTTTTCAATCGTTAGGATTGCCTCCTTCTATCCCCTATGAAGACAAACTGACTAAGAAAGCAGCTTACCAACTTGGGTCCTTGGGGAGTGGAAACCATTTTATTGAGGTTTGTGCAGACACGGAAGGTGGGGCATGGATCATGCTTCATTCCGGCAGTAGGAACATAGGTAAGCAGTTGGCAGAGAAGCATATTGATGCGGCAAAAGGTAGGTTCAAAGAACGGCTTGAGTCACTTCCGCATCCGGATCTCGCTTATTTGGAGGAAGAAACGGCTGAGTTTCAAGCTTATGTGAGAGATCTGCTTTGGGCTCAGCAATTTGCAAAGCTGAATCGAAAGGAGATGCTCTTGAGAGTGCTCAAGGATGTCTCCCATCACGTTTATGGGGATGCTAGACTCATGAGCGAGGTGGGTTCGCTCTTTCAAGTAAATGCCCATCATAATTATTGTCAAAAGGAAGTGCATTTCGGAAAAGAAGTTTGGCTCACCCGTAAGGGTGCTGTGAGTGCCCGAGAAAATGAATTTGGCATTATTCCTGGATCCATGGGTGCGAAATCTTTCATCGTAAGAGGTCTTGGAAATTCTGAGTCTTTTCACTCCTGTTCTCACGGTGCCGGAAGGAGAATGAGTAGGAATGAAGCCAGGCGTCGCTACAGCGAGAAGGATCTGAGGAAGCAGACGGAAGGCGTTGAGTGCCGTAAGGATCGAGCTGTGGTTGATGAGATTCCTAGTGCTTATCATGATATTGATCGTGTTATGGAAAACCAAAAGGATCTGGTTGAGCCTGTCTACGAACTCAAGCAGCTTTTATGTGTTAAAGGGGCCTGAATGGAATCAACGCTTAGGAAGCAGATCATGGAAATCTTGAAAGTAAATTCTGTGGATGCCCGTACTCTGTCTCAGATCGTTGAATTACCCAGCGAGCGGTCGAATCTCACTTGAAGCACGTTGAAAAAAGTGCGGGGAAGGCTTTTGGAATGGTTCCTGCTTCGTGTAGAGATTGTGATTTTAAGTTTAAGAGCTGAACTCGGACTACCAAGCCCGGTCAATGTCCCAAGTGCAAGGGTGAAGAAATCCGTCCACCTCTTTTTCATATAAATTCAGGACTAAGTTGCCGAGGTACATGAATGCTGAGGGAGTGGCATTTCCTGCTTCGGGATCATGGCTGAGGAAAGCAAGTTGCTCGTTTTTTGTGAATAAAAAAATGCAAAAGGCCCTAGGCGCTTTTTTTGGGCACATTTTGCGCACGTGGGATTCCTGCAGCATTCGTTCGCCAACTCACTTAAGCTTACAGGAGCTTTTAGGCTTTACTGGTTTCAGGATGAGATTTTTGTATTCTAATGAACTAGGGTATATTTTTTCGGATGAAGCAGTAATTCACAGATATTTCCTGTTTGTACCTTAACGTTTCCTCGTTTCACTTGTTGCTCGAAGGCTCCTTCCACGCAGCGTAAAAAACAGCGTAATCTACCATTGCTTGTGATCGCTAAAACAGTTGCGTCAGGACTGTGGATCTCCTCGATGCATTTTATAAAACTTTGAACTTCTTGGATGATTTGCGCTTCACTGCTTTTCCACTGTTTTTTGGGCCAAAGGCATTGCGTCTGCCAGTCCTCAAAGGGTTTTCTGAAAGTCTCTTGAACTTGTTGGGCGCTGAGTCCTGTCCATTTTCCGTAATCAATTTCATTGAGTCTTTTGTCCACGGTAGGGTTGATTGCCAATTGAAGCTCTTCTTGTACTATGTGAGCGCATTGTTGTGTTCTTCGAAGGGGGCCGCAGTACAGGCCCTCTGGGAAGATCTCTTTTTTTTGAAGATACCTTCCTAGAGTGCGTGCTTGTGCAATACCTCGAGCTACCAGCGGAAGATCACAAGAAGATCCAATAAAAACCACTGGATCTTGTCCTTCAAAGGTGTCACCGTGCCGAGCAAGTATGAGATTCATGCCAAAGGGCTTTTACGATAGCCGTAGCATGCATAAGCTATGATTCCCACGAGAAGGCTGATTCCGAAGGGGGCCCAGTTCTCAGGCAGGAGCTGGAAAAAGAGAAAAAGGCACACACCCATCGAGATGGAGGCGACTAAGTAAATAGCTGGGCATCGAAAGGGCCTTTTTTGCTCAGGATGCTTGTACCTCATGATCATTGCGCATAAGGATACCAAGCTGAAATTCGCTAAAGCGCACATGCTACTCAATTGCATGAGGGTGGCAACAGGGGAAAAGCCTGAAATGATCATCATGATGAACCCTGTGATCAAAATACCGCAATAGGGTGTAGCGAAACGGGCGTGCAGCTTTGTAAAAAAAGCAGGCAATAAGCCGTCCCGAGCAATGACCAGTAAGATCCTGGATTGACCATAGATCTGAGTGATCAAGACAGTACTCATCGCTGCAACGGCTCCTGCAGCTACGAGTTTTGCCCCTAATTCGATGCCATTGCTTCTCATGGCAAAGGCGACAGGCTCTGAGTTGTTCAGGAGCGTATAAGGAACGATAGAGGTCAGGACCCCTGCTACGATGATGTATAAAGTTCCACAGATCAATAGTGATCCAATGATTCCAATAGGTAGATCCCGATTGGGGTTTCGGCATTCCTCAGCGGCACTCACTAAAGTGTCGAATCCTGTATAAGACAGAAATATAAAGCCTGTACCTGCTGCAATACCCCAAAATCCTTGAGGAGCGAAGACCTCCCAGTTTTTCATGTCAATGTGGGGTGCAGATAGCAATATAAATAGAAAAATAGCTCCCAATTTGATCCCCACCAAGAGGCTGTTGAGCTTGGATAGGCCTTCATTGCCTCTGATCAAGAAAAGGGAGAGTAAACCGATAATCACCATTGCCGGTAAATTGACGATCCCCCCTTGTGCTGGAACGTGAGTTAAGGCGTAAGGCAGGTGAATTTGAAAACTTTCTAAAATGCCGAGTAAGTAGCCCGACCATGCAGCGGCAACAGCGGATCCTCCAAACGTGCAAACCATGATAATGAGCCACCCGTCTAAAGTGGCGACCACCTCCCCTAAAGTGATGTAGGCGTAAGTGTAGCCGCTTCCTGCTACCGGAAGCATAGAGCCAAGTTCTGCATAAGTCATTGCTACAAAGATACAAGCAATTCCTCCTAGCAAAAAAGAGAGGGTGATAGCAGGACCTGCATAGGTTGCAGCTGCAATCCCTGTGGTTGTGAAGATACCGGTTCCTATGACTCCGCCGATTCCCAAAAGCAATAAGTCGAAAACCCCTAAGCTTTTATGGAGTTTGCTTTTTTGAGTCTCTTGCACGACTTCTTGTATGCTTTTTATCCGTAAACGATTCATCTTGACCTTCCTTAGATTTGACTGTTGCCAGCACCTAGCGCAGCTATCAGAGCGATTTGAGCATTGGGAGAAACTCTATCAAATGAGAAGACAATTGCAAGTTATTTGTATCGACAATCATTTTTGTTTTTCGAGAAAGAAGAACCTAAAAGTGCTGTGATGACACATCCTATTCCTAGCGTTTGCAGTTTATTGAGTGTTTCTCCGAGTAGGAGAAACGCACAAATAGCACTCACGGCGGGTTCAAGACTCATGCACATGCTGAAAATACGAATAGAAAGTCTTTGAAGTGTGATCATTTCTAAAGAAAAAGGGATAGCTCCTGAAAAAAGAGCTACGATAAAAATCACAGGCAGTTGTCGGAGAGGAAAGGCTTGTGTTTTCCAGATGGCAAGAGGAGCCGTTAAGGCTCCAGCAATGAGCATTCCTGATCCTGTTACCAATAAGGGGGGGGTAGATTTTCCTGCTTTTTGACCGCAAATGATGTAAAGCGACCAAAAAAAACCTCCTAATAATGCATAAAAAATACCCCATTGTTGGATTTCGCCATGCTGATGGATCAAGCTGATTTCCTGATGAGAAATTAAAAGCAGGATGCCTATCAAAGCAAAGATAGACCATAAGAAATCTAATAATTTTTTCGAGGCGATCAAAGAAAGACTGAGTGGGCCTATAAATTCAATCGCCATGGAGATTCCTATAGGAATTTTTTCGATCGATAAATAATAAAAAAGGGTCATCCCTGCCAAGGTGAAGCCATAAAAAAAAATGCGTTTCCATTCTTTTTGATTGATTTGAATTTTCCAAAAAGGGTAAAAACTCAGTAAAAAAAAACCTGAAAAAAGATGTCGCAAAGTGGTGGCAGCATAAGGATTGATGCTAGAAAATAGAGATTTGGTAATAGAGGAAGCTATGTGAATCGATAGCATTGCCAGGATCAAAATAAAAATTGAAAAAAAATGAGACCGCATAATTCACCGAAACTTGCACGAGCAAGAGTAGCTAATATACTCCGATTTTAGAGGAATGCCGAAATTTTATTAGAGAAAAATTTGGAATTGATTTTTTCTAAAAACCCGATTATAGTCGCCGTGCGTTGCAAAAAGTTCAGATCTTTTTGGACTTCCTAGGAGGTTTTAGAAACAATTCAACCATTGACATCCAGGAATCTAAAATTTATACGGTAAGAAACTCAGTCAGTGAGGTCTGACTCAGGCATGGGTTTCTCTCGGAAAACCTGTTCAAAGTCCTTTTTTTGTGAAATGTGGTTTGAACTTGCTCGTTTTTACCAGATAAAGGGATTTCGAGAAGGTCTTCAGGTTGTGCATTAGATAAAACGAGCTAAATTTACAATGAAAAGAGCTTACTGTTGGAGAAAATGGCATCGCTAGCAGTTTGTCTTGATTGAAGATGGTGTTATTATAGCCACTTCCTTTGGGAATTTTATTGCCTGTTGGTAAGTTCTCAGGTTTCTCTGCTTTTAGATGCGATGCATAATCTTGGAGTTTTTGCTGGGTCTTCCAATGAGCGATCGGTTTCATTGAGATGGCTCTTTGGTTTTAGACTCCAGTTCTAAGCTGACGATAGTTTCTAGTGTCAGTGAGGAGTTTTGCAGTTAGGTCACCTGGCTCGTTACTTCAGGCAGTGATCTAGGTTTTGATGGTAAACTTTTTAAGTCGATAAAGAGGTATAGAGTTTGCATCACTGCTTTTTCATGCAATCAGTGGTCTGCCAAGAGCTTTCTGCTGATGGGGTTGGAACTTTTCCTCAACGAGGCGTATTCCTGGTGTTTTAAAAATTCCTATTGCATGTTTTTTTTCGAACGATTCGAGTTTTCTAAAAAGGATAAAAATTTACTCAAAAAGAGCGAGATGAGGAAGGGGAGTGAGGCAAGAGGTAGCCTGAATCGATAAGATTGCTAAAATCAAAAAAAAGAGATCGCATGATTCACGAAAAATTCAGCCTCAATAACTGCAATTTTGGTGAAATACGGGAAAACATTTTATTAGAGGAAAGTTTAGAATTGATTTTTTCTAAAAACCTGATTATAGTGCTCCCTGCTTTGCAAAAAAGCCCTCTTAAGCTGCGATTGCATCAAAAGTTTTTACCATTGGGCTTTCTAAGGAGGTTTTAGAAAAATTTAGCAAGTGGCATCCAGAAATCTAAAATTTACACGGTTAAGAAAATGAGGAGCTAAGATGAGTCAGGGATTCGATATTAAAACCGCGAATTTAAAATCAAAAAAGGTTTTTTTTAAAGTAGGTAGTTTGACCTTTTTTATTTTTTTAGGTTTGATTGCAGGTTTTTTCTTGGGTGTTTTCGCGCCCCAGTGGGTTTCTGTCGTAAAACCTTTCCAGAGTCTTTTTTTTCGTGGTGTTAAATGTGTTGTTGCGCCCTTGCTGTTCTCGACTATTGTAACAGGTATTGCCTCTTCTGGAAGTTTTAAAGAATTAGGAAAAACGGGGCTTCGAGCCTTTGTTTACTTTGAAGTCATCACCACTTTAGCACTGGGTTTAGGTCTCTTGGTCGTGAATCTGCTTCAGCCAGGTGTGGGTTTACAGGTAGGTGAAGGTGTTCTCAAATCGGATCCTTTACTTGTGTCTCCCGGCACTATGTTGACTCTGAGTGGATTTGTAGAGCATTTGATTCCTGTTAATTTTGCAGATGCTATGGTGCGTGGAGATGTTCTTCAAATTGTAATTTTTTCGATTTTTTTTGCTTTCGGCACCCTTGCCATAGGGGATAAAGCTAAGCCCATTTTGAATTTATGTGACTCCTTAGCGAAGGTCATGTTTCAGTTTCTTTCTTATATTATGTATCTTGCTCCCTTAGGAGTTTGTGCATCTATTGCCATTGCTGTTGGAGAAAATGGTATTGGTATCGTTTTGCCTTTATTGAAGCTTATATTAACCTTATATTTTGCGCTCTTTCTTTTCATTGTGGGGATTTTGTTGCCTGTTTGTAAGTTCTATCAGGTTCCTGTTCTGCCTTTTATTCGAGCGATCAAAAATCCTGTGCTTTTTGCTTTTGCGACTACTTCAAGTGAGTCAGCATACCCTATGGCTTTAGAGGCGATGGAGAATTTTGGAGTTCCTAAGAGAATTGTGAGTTTTGTGCTTCCGATGGGTTATAGCTTTAATTTAGATGGGTCGACTTTGTACTTGTCTTTGGCTTCTGTGTTTTCAGCGCAGGTGGCAGGGATGCACCTATCTTTAGTCCAGCAACTCCTTATTGTGTTAACCCTGATGGTGACTTCGAAGGGGGTGGCTGCGGTGCCTAGGACTTCCTTTATCATTTTATCAGGAACGTTAACGGCCTTTGGAATACCGCTTGAGGGTCTGGCTCTCATTTTGGGAGTGGATACTTTCATGGATATGGGTCGTGCTGCGGTGAATCTTTTAGGTAACTGTTTGGCTTCTGCCGTTGTGGCTCGATGCGAAGGGATTGCCTTGGGGGTGAGTGTGCCTGCAACTGAAGAGGGTTCCCTCTCTGCAGTAGTAACGCCTATCAGCAAATGACGATTCATTCATTTCAAGTCAAGATCCTTTCGGGAGAGCTCGTGAGTTTAGAGCGTTATCGGGGTTTCGTGCTTTTGATTGTAAACGTTGCGAGTCGATGTGGTTTTAGTTCTCAGTATGCAGGTTTGCAGCAGCTTTATGAGACTTATGGTTCGCAGAAGTTCAGTGTTCTTGGTTTTCCATGCAATCAGTTTGGTTACCAAGAGCCTGGTTCTTCAGCAGAGATCAGGGAGTATTGCGATACTCAGTGGAAGGTGACTTTTCCTGTTTTTGAAAAAATTGAGGTCAGAGGTTCGGAGGCTCATCCTCTCTACCGTTTTTTAACGAAGAGTATTCCAGGTGCTTTGAAAATTCCTGGTATCAAATGGAACTTTACGAAGTTTCTCATTGATCCTTCAGGGGTGCCTTTGAAGCGATATGCTCCTCAATGGGATCCTTTAAAAATCGCAGCTGATATTCAGGCGCTACTTCGAAATCAAGGTTCTGCGTGATTTAACTGTCTAGCTCTTGTTTTTTTCAATCCATGCTACCAGTCTCTAGGGTGAATGGATTGAATGACTGAGAGGGGTTAGAGTTTTCATG
>DAISZI010000060.1:0-7822 GCA_036824885.1 Oligoflexia bacterium | reverse complement strand
TGAGCGTGTTATTGCTTGGATGACAGGTGCTGAGCATGTTCGAGAGACGGCTGCTTTTGCCCGCTTGATTCACACGTTGAGGCCCTAAATGAGGTTTCAGGTAGTACTTGTGGAGCCTGAGATTCCACAAAATACGGGTTCTATTGGTCGCTTGTGTTTGGCCACTCAAAGTACCTTGCATTTAGTGGAACCTTTAGGATTTGAAATTTCTCATGCCAAGTTAAGGCGTGCGGGTTTAGATTACTGGAAGCATCTTCAGGTGCACAAGCATCCTGATTGGCAGTCGTTTGCCAGCACTTTGCCTGCTTTGTCGCACCTTGTTTTTTTTTCTAAAAAATCGCAAATTTCTCTTTTTGAATACCGGTTTCATCCCGGGAGTTATTTGATTTTTGGAAAGGAAACCCAGGGTTTGCCTGAGGTGCTTTTAAAGAAGTACTCCGAGGTAAGTGTAGGTATTCCTATGTGGGATGAACGGGTACGTTCTTTGAATCTTGCGAATGCTGCAAGTATTGTGCTTTATGAAGCGATTCGACAAAATTTAAAGCATTTTAGGGTGCCTGACGCGTTGAGTGTTTCTGAGCGATGAAAAGTAAACCTAAAGACCACATCATCTGATGAAGCACCTTACCTTCCCAGAAATTCACTTGAGTTAACCCGTTGAGGTGCAAAACGATCCAAGCACAAAAAAAAGACCAACCCAAATCTCCATAAAATCCTTTTTTTTGAGCTAACTGATAAGCCAGATGCATGGCACGGTAGTTCCAATACATCCAAATCGAGGTGCCCACTAAACCAACACCGCTTAACATCTCAAGCATGTTATTGTGAGCGTGGCTCACAAAATACTGGTGTGAGGGATCTTTTTCTTGAAAGTACCAAGGAGCCATCATTGCGGATTTTCTGAAGCCTATCCCTAAAAAAGGTCTTTGGAGGAAGCAATACCAATTGACTTTCCAAAGCTCAAAGCGTTCAAAAACACCCATGGAATTTAAAAAACGTGCTTGGATGGCAGCAAAAGGCATCCCATAAGCGAAGACTAGGCATGGTGTGAGCCATAAAAAATATTTTTTCTTAAAACCCCTTAAGCACCAAATGCCTATCCCGACAGGAAGTGCAATCCAAAGCATCCTCGACCAAGTGAAAAAAAGAGCGCTGCCTAGAACCCAAGCACCTAAGATCATCCAAGACCGATGCCATCCCTGGTAGGAGCATTTGGAAAATCCCAAAGTAAAAAGAACAAAAAAAGGAAAAATCAAAATGCTTGCTGTGGACAAATGATGTCCGAAAAATAGCGTTGCATGAAATCTTCCTGGTAAATCAGGAATCGATTGCGGTCTAGGAAATCCAGTATAAAACTGCAAAAAAGCTAATGCAGAAACTCCAAAAGCAGCAAAAAGCCAATACTTGATCAGTTTTTGATAGTGCTCTGAAGAAAGCTTGGATCCCATGAGAAAGAACCAAAAAGGTAACAAGAAGTACCAGGTTTTGCTCATGTCTTGTCCAAAATGAACGATGACCGAATGATTGGCCAATTGCAGAGGGTGGTACCAAGCGAAAATAAGACTCAATAAGCAAGCTCCGATTAGCCAACAGGAAGCACGCCAAAAACGGATCAGATCTGATGGCAAGGGTTGCATGAGCTCAGGTAAGTAGCTCAATGTCACTACGAGCAAAATGCCCATTGCTGCGTTCATGAAGCTCATAGAAAGACAGGTACTCATTGCGTATAAGATTAAGGCGGCTTTTACCGCTTGATCGGATTTTACTTTCCAATTCATGCCTTTGAAAGTGTCAAAAAATGCCCTAAGTGTCCATAAAAAAATCAGAAAAATTCGATTTTTCTAAGATTCAGTTTTTTATCTGAGAAAAGTGATCGCAAAGACTGAAAGGATGGATTGGATGCCCATTTCGAAAAGTGCTTGTCATTAGGAGTTCAAAAAAAAGTCATGTAAGTTTTTTTTATGATTTTCAACCAAGTTCTGATATTTGAGCATCTGTTGTAATTTTTTTGCATAGTACCCATCTTCTCAGGAATTTTGTGAATAGGCAGCCAGAAAGTCTCCAATAAAGCTTTTGGTTCAGCTGCAGTACTTTTTTAATCCATCCTGCAACGAAGACTTCAAAGAGTTCTGAGTTCATCCTAAAATTTCTCTCTCTGATTTTTTGGGGTTCGGTCTTTGACGTATAAACTACTTTTTTTTTGTAAACCAACTGCTCAAAATTTTTTCGATTTCTGGCGAAATAGAAAAGTGATGCTGACTTGATGAAGTAGCCTAGGGAGGCAACCGCAAAAGATGAGGTTGCACGGAAAAGGCGGAATTGTTGCTTGCTTCAGAAAAGGAACGTTCTCTTTGAGTGTCCAGGGAATAGTAAGAAGCGTCAGTGTATCCTGGTAGCCAAGGTGTATTTCCTGTTATTGTCTCTGTTTTTCTTATTAATAATTCACCGTCTGGAAATTCGTCTTGCCCTGGTATCTTAATTGTTAGATTAGTCGAAGTATTCTGCTGAGATCTCTCTGAAGTATATTCTAGCTGATTTTTCTTATTGTTTGATTCCGTGAAAGGCAGTTTTTTGATATCTTTATAGTTATTAGAAATATTTTTTTTTTGATGAATTGGTTGATGTTCCTCATCTTGAGTTGAAAGACAGGCTAAAATGGATTCGAAACAGGCTCTCCAATCTATCAGCTTCATGTTAAAAGGCGCGCAATGGAGAGAGGCAACAGCGTTTATTGAGTAAGTATTGAGAAATAAAAGGACTAAGCAGCCAAGAGTCTGATTTTTTTTCATAATCATATTCATAATTGATGCAATTTTTATGCACATACTTCAGAGAGTAAGGCATGTCTCATCGGTCTCAGCCTCCAGGCGGTGGCTCATCCATGATCCAGGGTTAAATGCGATGCATCGCAATCTAGGATGCGCATATGCTCAGAAAGTTGTGCGAAGCATAAAAACATGATGAAAAAGTTAAATTTTTCTTAAGCTTGATTTTCAGATGTGCTTGACCTCCCCCCTTCCAGGGGAGGATGGCACGCAATCGAGGTTCAGGTGACATAGGTTGGGCGATGATCTGCATGCTAAGAGCATGTGGTTTCACTTTTAGCATGTGAAAAAGACTGCAAGTGAATTATGCTTTTTCTGCCTTGTCGTTAAAAATACAAGCCGACAGGTTCAGGCATTTGATCGTTGTAGCCCTTGACGTAGATGACCTCGTGCATTTGAGGAAGTTTTGTAATTCCCTGCATTTGAGTAAGGCCTGAAGTTTTAGGATTGCGGATGCAATTATTTTCGAGATTTAAGTGCCTTAATCCCCGCATCTGAGAAAGGCATTGGGCTCCGATATCATTGATGCGATTCTTTCTGAGTATTAAGTACTTGAGGCTTTTCATCTGAGAAAGACTTATGGCTCCGTTATTACCGATTCGATTCTCTCCAAGAATTAAGTGGGTGATTTTCTGCATACCAGCAAGATAAGTCGCTCCAGTATCACCGATGTGATTTTTCCAGAGGCTTAAATACTTAAGTCCTTGTATTTGAGCAAGGTACGATGCTCCAGTAGCTCTGATTTTATTGTCAGAAAGAATTAAGTGGGTGATTTTCTGCATTTGCCTTAGGTGAGATGCCCCATCATCGCTGATCTGATTGCCGTGGAGATTCAAGTAGACAATCCGTTGCATTTGAGCAATGTCAGCTGTTCCAGTATCACCGATGTCATTGTTAAAAAGATTCAAGTGAGTGATCCCTTGCATTTGAGCAATCAGAGCTGCGCCAGAGGCTCCTATTGCATTGTTGCCAAGATTTAAATTTACGATCCCCTGCATTTGAGCAATGTCAGCTGTTCCAGTGTCACCGATGTCATTGTTAAAAAGATTCAAGTGAGTGATTTCCTGTATTTGAGCAATCAGAGCTGCGCCAGAGGCTCCTATTTCATTATTGCTAAGATTCAAATTTACGATCCCCTGCATTTGGGCGATGTGAGCGGCCCCTGGTTCTCCTATGCGATTGTTGGCAAGATCTAAGTGGATGATTTCTTGCATTTGAGCGATATGAGCTGCCCCAGTTTCTCCAATTTTGTTGTTGGCAAGATCTAAGTGAGTGATTCCTTGCATTTGACTGATTTGGGCTGTTGCAGTGTCTCCGATTTGATTTTTCGTAAGATTTAATTTCGTGATTCCTTTCATTTGAGCAATGGATGCTGCCCCACGTTCTCCGATTTTATTATCAGAGAGATCTAAAGTTTTGATCGTGTGTATTTGTGCAATGTTCGAAACTCCAAGATGACTAATCTCGTTTTCGCTTAAACTTAATTCTGTAATTCCCAGTTCCTTTGTAATCTCAAGAATTCTAGCGGCTTGAGCGTCACCGATTCGATTTTTACTCAGGCTGAACTTTTTTAGACTTTTGAAGTTGGCAAGAGTCTCTAAAAGTTCGTTGATCAATATAGAATCATGGGAAAAAAGAGAGCTATTTTTAAGTGTATCGCCATTAGGGCTTCTCATACCGTCAAGCGATAATTCTACCAAAGTTTCAGGAATAATTACTATCATGCGAGGATTAAATCTTGATCCAGAAAGGTCTAGTTTTTTAATGTTTTTGTAGCAACCTTTTCCTATGCTAGAAAAAACTTTATCATCAATATCTTTGCCTGTAAAAGACAATAATTGATCTGAGCAGATATTGCACGCGATTTCATAAATTTCATCATTGCTTTTTTTAGCTATCATAAGTTTTCCAATTTGAAATGGCGATAAAAAGCTCAGAATCAGTGCATAATGATCATTGCTTAAGTCTAGAAAATTCAAATTTGATTTTTTTTGTCGATTTGATGTTTGTTCTTCTGTTTCTGTGTGCATTGCCCAAGCTATATTAAAAGAAAGAAAAAAAACAGCAATGATTTTAATTTTTTTATATGTTTTCATTAATGATCCTTTTTTATGTAGTGTATTGTAGGTTCTTATACTTGTTAGCAAGAATGTGCTTTTTGTTTAAAATGATCCACAACGACAAATCATGCTCAAACTCTTTAGCATTCTCTGTAAAGTTTATGGATATCTTAATGTATTTATTTTTTCAAAAGAAAAGTTACAACGCTTCGGTATTTCCTGGGCTAGGGGTGATGAAATTATAAATTAAAAAAGCATAATTTCACAGGAAATGAGGTCAGATTCCTTCCAATACTCTTTCAAAAGCTTATTTTAACCTAGTTGTTCCCGTTAAAAGTGACTCAGAACGGTTTTGTTGGATCCCTGTTTTCAAAACTTGGCAACCCTCTTGAGACAGCGGCTCGAGTGACGCATCTATCCTTGAGCTTGAGATGATTTTTTTTGTGCAAAGAAAATTTCTTTTTTCTAGCATAAAACCGTCGATATGCTTTTATTGCTGAACTTGAACGGCTGAACAACCAGGTTTCTCTCGATTCATCTTTCAAAAATAGGGAAGTCGCAGTAACGTGAGCTACACCCTCCAGCAGTTTGACTTGTAGCTGTGTTTTTCTCTAGATATGCCACTGATTCGATTTCAGGTCCTTTAGGAAATCGGAAGATACAATAATTTTTTTTTAGGGGTGTCTTATTTTACCTCTTTGATGATTGGGTTGACAGATGGTTGTATTCTGATCTGCTTGTCATTTTGATGCTTGAATACGTTCTTGATATTAAGAGAGCTGCATCATTCTTATGAAGGATTTTTCAAAGAATCTCTTTTTGTTATAAAAAAATTACCTTTATGATGCATGTGTATTTTTTTTAATAAAAAAAATCATTAATGAGCGCGCTATTTGCACCACTGATTGTTATGATTTATTTAGTTGCTTTGCTATTTACACTAAAGACTAGTTTTTCTTATGCAGTTTCAAACGAGGAGAAAAAAGGATTTGATGCTATTTTTTCTGAACATTGCATTCTTAGAAATATTATGAGCATGTTACCAACATCAGGTATTTTAAATGTAGTAAAGCTTAAAAAGTCTCCCAAATCTATCAATTGCGCCATTTCTGCCTGCTCAGATATCCCTTTAATTATCAAAGAAAAAAAGATTTCTAATGATTATTTTTCTTCTAAAAATAATCATTATGGATGCTATTCGCAGATTAAGAAACTAGAAATCGTTAATTCAACTTTTAATCCGAAAATGTTGGAGCAAATTCCTGATACCCTTACGGAATTATCTATTGATGGTATCGAGTACCCTTTGGGTACTAACGCAAGAGAATTTAATGAAAAATTTATAGATACAATTGTAAAAAAATTTAAGAATTTAGAAAAGTTAGATCTTCGTAATTGCGGTATTACTATTACTCCTAAGATGATTGAAGCAATTTCTACAATGCCTAAGCTTACTCACTTAGGTCTTTCACGCAATTTGATCCACTTAGATGCAGTTAACAAATTTGATGAATTAAAAAATATCAATAGCTTAGATCTTTCTTATAGTAAAATAAACAACGAAAAAGTTATGAAAATTTCTAAAATGGGTAATATTGCTTTTTTAAATCTTTCAGGAAATGAACTTTCCGGTGAGACGGCTCACGAAATTTTTAAAATGAGCAATCTTGTTTCGTTAGATCTATCAAACAATGATATCAATTATCTGAAAAATGAAGCGCTTTCTGAAATGAAAAATCTCACTCATTTAAACCTTGCTCGAAATGATATCTACTTTTTTAGCGATCAATATACTTCGAAAAAATCAAGTCTTACACACTTAAATCTTTCAAGTAATCGAATTAATGCCGATTCAATTAGCCGCCTTTCTCTATTGAAAAGTATTACCGATTTGGATCTTTCAAGAAATCATATCATTGACAAAGAAGTTGTCTTAATTTCTGAAATGAAAAATCTTACTCATTTAAAGCTTTCTCAAAACGAAATTCGTGACAAGGGAGCTTGTGCACTTTCTGGAATGAGCAATCTTATTCAGTTGGATCTTTCAGATAATAAGATCGGTGATGATGGAGCTTCCGCAATTTCTAAAATGAAAAATCTTACTCACTTAAATATTTCTAAAAATAGAATCGGCAATAAGGGAGCTCACGCACTCTCTCAGAGGAGTCCTTCGTGGAGGTACTTAAACCTTTCAAGCAATTGGAGTGGGTCGATGTACGCACTGATGAAGTATTTCAGTTTTCTCTTTGATTGCATTGAATACATTAACTATTAGATTTTTGATTTTTTTATTATTTCTAAGGGAAGATCACGAGTTTTCATAGAAATTTTTAGGACAATAATGGCATTAGGTTTCATGGTGACCATGGCACAGCATACAGCAAAAGGATGAAGCTTTACTGAGTCAACGAGGGAAAGCCATGAAGAATTTGGCATTACGCTGAATTTTAAAAATTATGAAAGATTTCGGGATTATACAATGAATCAAAGGCAACTCTGACTGCTTGAGAAAAAAGCAAAAGAAAAACTTTGGGGTTGATGACTTGCTGATTCCTTCTTGTCATGTAGTATGGTGGAGCGGCAGCAAGTAGTGAAAAATTCTATCGAGCATTCAGCAAGGCTTGATTACTAGATCTGCTTGAGCTTTTCCGCAAAAGGCATCGAATAGGGTAATTAGATAAGTTCTTGAATGCACTGCGGTCTTTCATTTCTTGGATGGAGTACAGAAGCTTTTCAGAATGGGGCTTGAAGTATTTTGAGAGCTTTTTCAACAAGTGCCAACGAAATTTCGGAGCATCACTCAAGTTTTAAGTTTTTCAAACTCGGGTAAGTGGCCCCCAGATAAGAGGACCGACTTCCCACGGAACCGGACTTACGGGTCAGTATCCGGCTCTTCATGTGAATTTAATCCATTTGTTCACTGCAAACCAATGTGGT